>CAYGED010000120.1:0-4609 GCA_964348555.1 uncultured Coxiellaceae bacterium | reverse complement strand
AATAAATCCGAAAATCCCGTATTCCGCTTCGCTTCATACGGGCTACTTACTTTTTCGGTCTTGCAATTTTTCAATAATTCATCTAATAATAATTCAACTTTCATCGTCATAGCTTATTCCTTAAAAAATTTAAGTTATCATACACTATGACCGTTTACACAGGGAAATTTACAGACCCGGATGCCTAAGCAAATCACTCACGTGACGAAAGCGTTTTGAATTCGTAGGCTTACCCATAAAATTCCGAAAGGGGCTGGCGTTCTCTTCTTTATTCAAGTTTTTTCAACCTTAAGTTATGGTGTTCTCTATTCCACGGTTATTCTTTATCTCACGGAACGATTGCACATCTCCGATTATGCGTCGACGAATGTCATGGGTAGTTTTGTGGCGTTCAATTATTTTTTACATCTGCTGGGCGGCTATCTCGGTGGCCGATTTTTGAGTTATCGCAGTTTGTTTACGATCAGCACTTTGTTACAAATTATCGGCTGTTTTGTGCTGGTCGGTCTCAATTTAAATAGTTTTTATTGGGGATTGGCTATTTTTATCACTGGCAGTGGGTTTAATTCCATCATGATTAATTGCATGTTGACGCAACTCTTTCAGCCAGAAGATTTGCGAAGGGAGACTGCATTTCTCTGGAATTATAGTGGTATGAATCTTGGTTTTTTTATCGGACTTGGTATTGCTGGTTATTTTCAGATAGATTTAGATTATTTTTTACTCTTTATTCTGACTGGATTGGGGAACTTAATCGCTTTTCTGGTTGTGTTGAAAAATTGGCGTATTTTGCAGGATATGCAAACCCATCTTTCCGAAGGGGCTTCTCTTCGTTATCTCAAGGCTGCTGTTGGTGTTGTCATCATATTGATATTGGCTTTACTCATACGTTTACTGATCGAACATGCTCGACTCAGTAATGAATTAATTCTTATTATGGGGGCTATGATTGTCGTTTTGCTGATTTATTTAACTTTGGCGCAACGAAAAAAAACAGTTCGAAATCGATTGATTGCATTTTCCATTTTATCGCTGGCTACGTTAATGTTTTGGGCTTTATATCAAATACTGCCGATGGCCATGACGTTATTTGTAGAATGGAATGTTAATAGAGTTTTATTTGGTAAGTTAATTCCACCGCAGTGGTTTCAAAATATTGTATCCATCATTATTATGGTTGGTGGTCCCATAGTTGCTTTTTATATAAAACGACTGCGGAAGCGTGGGTACAATATAAATATTCCTTTTCTTTTTTCTATTGCGCTCGTGTTGATTGGTGTTGCGATGGCAGTTTTACCTTTGGGGATTCACTTCGCAAATGCAAAAGGGTATACCAGCGTTGGTTGGATTGTTTTATGCTACACGTTGCTGTCTTTAGGCGAACTTTGCATTTCTCCGATTGGATATTCGATGGTTGGGTTGCTTGCGCCAACCAGATTGCGTGGTGTGTTAATGGGAGTGACGCTGATGTTGTCGGGGTTGGCTGCCACGTTTTCAAGTTATGTTTCTGTGGCTGCGTTAGGCCATTCGAGGATAATGAATCCACTGGTCACTAATAAAAGTTTTAGCAACACGTTCTCTATTGCTGGTTGGACTGCAATTGCTGGTGGTATGGGTTTATTTTTATTGGTGCCCTATTTATTGAAATTAATGAAAGGTGAACGATAAATCCCACCAATGCTTGCCTAAGATAAAGTGTTTACGCTGAATCAACACTCAATCACATTGACGGCCACTGCAAGACCGCCTTTAGAAGTTTCCTTGTAAATTGAATTCATGTTTTGTCCGATTTCACGCATGGTTTGTATGACCATATCGAGCGAAACTTTATGTTCACCGTCTTCAGCCAGTGCGAGTCGAGCCGCATTGACTGCTTTTACGGCACCCATGGCATTTCTTTCGATACAAGGGATTTGCACGAGACCGCCAACGGGGTCGCAGGTCAGTCCCAAATTGTGTTCCATACCAATTTCAGCGGCATTTTCGATTTGTAGAATAGAGCCGCCGAGTGCAGCAGCAAGTCCGCCTGCGGCCATTGAACAAGCCACACCGACTTCACCTTGGCAGCCCATTTCAGCCCCAGAAATAGACGCATTTTTCTTGTATAAAATACCCATGGCGCCGGCTGTCAATAAATAATTAATGACGCCTTCTTTTGTGGCCTCTCGACAAAAATATTTATAGTAATTGAGTACGGCGGGAATAATACCTGCTGCGCCGTTAGTGGGTGCAGTGACCACGCGTTTACCCGCAGCATTTTCTTCGTTAACAGCCATGGCGTAAGTATTGAGCCAATTCATGGTTTGTGGATGTTGTGCATTGGGTTCGCCGATGGCAATCAGCTTGTTATAAAGCTGTGGTGCTCGACGGCGAACGTGTAACGGGCCAGATAGAAAGGATTCAGTGGATCGACAACCTTTATCGATGCAGTTTTCCATGACGTTGGCGATGTGTTGTAATCCATCAATGATTTCCTTTTCTTTTCGCCAAGTTTTTTCATTTCGCAACATAATTTCGGGGATGGTCATCTTGTGTTTTTTACAATGCGCCATCAGCTCTTCAGCGGAAGAAAAAGGAAATTCTACTTTGGATTTTATTGTCGACTGGTGTTTAGATGTTTCTTTTTCGTTAACAATAAATCCACCACCGATTGAAAAATACAATTCGTTCCGGATGACTTTATTGTTTTTGTCATAAGTGATAAAGCGGATACCGTTTGGATGAAAATCAAAAACATCTTTGTAGTTAAAAACAATGTCTTTTTCGGGAGAGAAAGCAATCTCGTGCACGCCGAGTAAGGTGATGTGTTTAGATTTAACGGTTTTATCGTAATAAGGTTTTACCTGATCGGGATCAATGGTTTCGGGTTGCTCGCCCAGTAAGCCAGCGATAACGGCTTTGTCCGTGCCATGGCCTTTGCCGGTAAAGGCGAGAGAACCGTATAAAATAGCTTCGAGGCGGAAAATCGTATCAAGCGGAGCGCTTTTCAAAAGAAAGTCTCGTGTGGCGCGCATTGGGCCCACCGTGTGCGAGCTCGATGGGCCAATCCCAATCGAAAAAAGTTCAAAAACACTGATCATGTATCACCTCGGGTGCCTGCGTTACTTGAGGATAATGGTGTTGTGCACATTTTACCCTTAATGGGCTTCCAGTGAAAGTTCCTGTTACACTAGGTTTTTCCGCCGTCAGGCGGAGGCGAAATGTTCGGGCTAGGAGAGCCGAGGGGCATGCATTTGGACTCTCAATCGAAACCCAAAACTCGGGAATACCTGAATTCACGACTGTTTGCGGTGCTATTTTTAAGTTTTTCATCGGGGTTACCACTGGTGCTGATTGGCTCTACGCTACAGTCCTGGTACACCGTGGCGGGTGTCAGTCTAGTGGCCATTGGGGCTTTAACGTTGGTGGGCCAACCCTACGTTTATAAATTTTTGTGGGCTCCCATCATGGATCGTTTTGGGTTATTGGGAATGGGTCGGCGCCGAGGGTGGATATTACTGACGCAGTTTCTTTTGGTGCTTGGGATCGCAACGATTGCCTTGATGGACCCGCAAACGCACCCGCTGTTACTGGCGTGGGTTGCTTTGGCGGTGGCATTTGCATCCGCCTCTCAAGATGTTGCCATTGATGCCTATCGAACCGATGTATTGCATGTCTTTGAGCGAGGGATTGGTGCGGCAGTGAATACGTTTGGTTATCGCATGGCCATGTTGGTTGCCGGTGCATTGGCGTTAATCATGGCGGCGAATATAGGTTGGCGCGCAACGTATTTCATCATGGCGGCGCTCATTTTATTTGAAATGGGCATAACCATTTTATCCCCACGTCCCGAAAAAAAAGTGCATCAACCCAATACCCTGGTGACTGCCATTATTAATCCATTAAAACAATTTTTTAAACGGGAAAATGCCTGGTTGATTGTTGTTTTCATTATCATCTACAAACTTTCCGATGCATTTGCACTTGCTTTAAATACGCCTTTTTTAATTCGGGGAATTGGATTTACGCTGCAGGAAATAGGTATCATTTATAAACTTGTCGGCTTAGGTGCGACTGTTGTTGGGAGCTTGATAGGAGGATGGTTTTTGCCGCGGATGGGCCTGTATCGGGCACTCATGATTTTCGGCTTTTTTCAAGCGGTGTCGAATTTGTTTTACATGTTGCTTGCGTTAATCGGTAAAAGCTATGTGTGGGCAGTAGCATCAATATTTACAGAATATTTCTGCTCCGGATTAAGTACGGTTGCTTTTATCGTCTTCTTGATGGGATTGTGCGATCGTCGTTATACGGCGACACAATATGCCATATTTTCTGCATTATCCGCGGTTGGTCGTGTATTTGTTGGGCCTGAAGCGGCTATCATGGTTGACAGTATGGGATGGGCTTTATTTTATTTTGGGACATTTCTGTTTGGGATGCCTGCTTTGTTGTTGCTTTGGTGGTTGCGTCGAAAGAAGGTTGATTTTTCTGCGGAACAAGTCGCGTGAATTTTCCTCGTGACAACTCGGTATGAAATATCCGCGCTAGCAAGTAGGTTGGGCTAAGCGCCAGCGCAGCCCAACAAATATAAAAATATTATTCACCAACGCTTTTCTTTGCAATTTCATCC
>CAYGED010000119.1:0-4664 GCA_964348555.1 uncultured Coxiellaceae bacterium | reverse complement strand
TTAAATAGGCTCGTGAGGAACGAAATTGCGAGCGCTGCTTCTGCAAACTCTGCTTTCTTCGCTTCGACAACAACCTCCTCTCGTTTTTCATCTGATAAAGGTGGGTTCGAAGCCTGTTTTCTAAGGACGTTCGTCACTTCCGAATCAAGCCGATTCACGGCAACTCGCTGATTTTCTTTTTTATCAAGCCAGCCCGTTGCAGCGATTAACCAGCCGACGACAGGAATGCTTTTGACGAATTGTACCCAGGTTTTTGGTTTCTGGATTCGCGCTGGGTCCGGAAAGATTCTGTCCGCCAAAGAATTACCCACAAAAGGAATGAGGGTTAATACCGTTCGACCTAAGCGACGCCAGAAAGCGTATTTTGTTCTTGCTTCCTGCGCCTCAGCTAACTGCTTTACATAACCTGTGTTATTTGATGGATTTGCCTCTTTTGAACGGCCTAATGTGCAGCGAATAATACTTTCCACTTGTCGAGGATCCATGCTTGCCGGTAAGTTCGCGATGAGTTGAATCGCAACGTCCGGTACCCGTACGGCAATCAACGGAATCAGTGGAGCTAACGCTTTCACTGAGAGCGTATGAAGATACTGGGGATTGTCGAATTGCTCGAGTGCAATGCGTGTTGGCAAAAATCCATCCTTCAAACTCTGAACAAAAGCATAGGTTGATGAACGTTCATAAGCAGGATTGGCGCGTTTTGCAATGGCTAACCAGTTGCTAAGAAGCACTTCATCCGATTTATTTTGTGTTAGCAAGGTTTTTGTTTTTTGTGATTCAGCCGTAGGTGCCACTGCTTCATCTTTTTGAGGATCAGCCTTCTGCTGATCTGCCACCCAAGCATCACCGATTGCAAGACGAAACAGACCTCGGTTTAAAAAAACGTCGGCTGGGTCTTTTCGCTTTGGGCTGTATTTGTTGTGAATCCGTTCGTTGTAGTAACGTAATGTACTGGCCATAATAGTCTCCCCATTGAGTTAGTTATTTGTATTGGATGGTGCTTGTTCATCATCCACATCCACTAGCGTTTGCAAATTATTTTTCTGTTTTATCTTAAGTTCTGATATTACTTGTAATCGAGTAGCCAACGGTGTTTTGGCGTTAGTTAATTGCTCACCCATAGTGCTCTCTTGTGGCAATAAACGCAGCCTCGAACATTTTCTAATAACATCAGCGACGGCATCACACTTAAGCAGTTGGCTCGCTGTTTTACCAAAACTAGTCATCTCCGCAATCTGCTTTTCATCAAACACCAAACCGGGCACATAATCACCCGTAGTCAATAAACTCACGTTCTGTTGCAATTGTTCTAGAAACGTGGCAACTGGTTTGGACAAGTTTGATTGTATTTGAGTGAATGCATCTTTCGGTTTTACTAATTCCAAGCCCAAATAAAGTGCCACATGATCAAATTGCTTTAGTACCTCATCACTCACATTAAAAGTGGCAGGTTCAACAAGGTCATGTCGCTTTAAAAACACTGGCCACTCCACTTGAGCACACGTTGTATTCTGAGTCAGCCCCTTTTTCTTGAAAGGAACCGCTGGCTTATCGTAATACGCCTGCTGCTTAACAGTGTTCGCGGGTAACATGACTTTTTCAATTATTTTCGATAACGCTATTCCCCTTGATAAGAAGCGAAGGCACACAATTAAAATCAACCGACCCGGTGATAAATAGGTCGACAGGGACTCATAATCTTTTTTAATATCACTTTGATTAAGTGTTTTTTGTGCTTCCCCAACTTCCGACTGTTGGTAAACGGATTGCATAGTAAGCTTTGCTGCGCCAACATCGATTTTCTGCTCTGGGACAAATTGTGCTGCTTGAAATAAATTCGGTGCTGGATTTCCACTCAGCGCTGCGTAACTCGACACCGTGGTCAGTTTCTGTGGGTTTTTCTGATCTTGCAGTTGCTGACGCAGTTGTGCATTTTCAGTTTCTAGCCCGGCGGCTTTTTGACTCAGTTGCTCAACACCTTGCGTCGCTTGTTTCAGTTGTCGTTCAAGTCCTTTACTACGAGCCGTCAATTTTGTTATAGTCCATTGCGCTTCGTTTTTCGTTGCGTCCACGGCGGAGCTTATTGCTTGGTCTTTCGTTTTTTCAACTTGCTGCATGAGTGATGGCCACTGACTGACTTGTGCCATAAGCAGTTGGATTTGTCTATCTCTCTGCGCTACAGCGGCATTCACTGCTTTGCTGATTTCTTCTTCGCTATTTTTCGCTTCCGAAGCTGAGCTATTGCCGAGGTATTGGCACACGTATTGCATATGCAAGAACAATTGATTGGCGAAATGCCCTTGCCCTTGAGTTATGTACTGACCATCAGCACCATTAGACAGGCAAGCTTTGTAGATATTGAACACGCTTTCCAACCAATGAGCAGTTGACAAAGGAACATTTTTACCCCCGTCTAAATACGTTTTTATCAGAAGACGACAATCCCTTTGTTTAATACGTAAATAGGGGTCTCGATCAAATTTTTCCGACTTTTCCTGACTGTACATTTTCAAGGTTGGGTCTTGTAATTTCAATAAGAGATCGTTAATAAAACTTGCGTAAGGGCCCGTAACATTTATTTGTGTGGCGCCTGTTTGTTTTCTCATGGTATTTTTCCTGTTATTTCTTGTAAAAACTCGCGTTCCTCTTGTTTGTCTTTTTATGAAAAAGAGATATTCAAACTTAGGCAACAGAAATAAATGTTCCGATTGGTTAGAGTTAAGAATAAGGGAAAATAAAATCAAGACTAGCGGTTTTATGTCCTTATTCGATTCTGAAAATCGAATCCTTATCTCTGCAAGATGGGGACATGATAGCAAACAAATATTAACAAAATATTAAACTATTTCATTTAATTCATTATTTTTTAGCAAAAAAATTAACCAGTCCATTACTTTGGGGTATTGTTAAAGTGATTATGCTCACTCGTGAATAAGGTCTCTCTATAAAAAATGATGGAATAACGAACAAATAGGCTTACCCCGCCTGCTGAGTGACCTGTAGCGGGCGCACGGTGAGACGAAGCTCACGGAATTTTTCGAAAATGCTGGGGTCTTGGGGCACCGGTAATGGCGAAGATTTAAATACGGCAACCTGAGCAGAACGATCCAGCACCGGATCACCACTGCTTTTAACCGTATCGACACTCAACACAACGCCACCGGGGCCTAATCGAATAAGCAAAATACACGAGCGCGTTTTATCCGCATCATCGGGTACAATCCATCGATTTTGTATGGCTTGTAAAATAGCCGCCTTGTATTGATCCAACACACCTTGCATTTGTGTTGCGCGCGCGCTTGAGATGGCTTGTTGCTCTTGCGCCATTTGTTGCTGCAGCAATTCTTTTTGCAATTGTGTTTGCTTAGTGGCTAAGGCTTTTGCTTGCTTTTCTTTGGCTGCTTTCACGGCCAGGGATTTTTGTTTTTCGGCTGATATTCTTTTTTCTTCCGCTTTGTTGAGCTGAAGCTGGCGCTCTTTTAACTCGGCCACTTGCTTTTGTGCCGCCAGACGCTGACGCTTTAAAACCAAGGCTTGTTGTTGTAATTGACGAAGTCGCTCTTCTTCGTTGGCTCGGCGCGCTTGTTCTTGCGCCAATTTGCGATTCTACGCTTCTTTTAATTTCTTCACTTCCGCATCGATCTTATTTTGGCTGACGGCGACAGCATTCACAATTTTTACCGGCGAATTTTCTCGGCTCATGCGATACGTGTTAGTTGAAGGCAATTCCACCATCAAAAAAATCAATAATCCAAGATGGATCACCAATGAAATGCCCAGAGGCACGCGATATTGTTGAGGTATTTTCATAAACTCACCACTGAAAATAACGATTTAAATCTCGAAACGCTTCTTGCAAAGTGTCTCGGTCTAACGAAGCACCGTACATCGGATGTCCCGTTGGGCTATCAATCATGTAATCCCCCCCGGGATAAATTCGTGTCGCCTCTTTTTTAGTAACCACCGCGTAATCCGCGTAACTACCCGCAATAAAATAAGGACGACCACCCCTATCGAAAAGCGATTGACCGACAGAATAATCCGTCGCGGGATTTTTTACACCTAAAATAGCTTCCATGATCGTGGGCACCACATCATAATGCGTTGTCAAATACGAATAAATCGTTGGCTTTTTCCCTGGCCAATAAACGAGAAGCGGGACATGCAGTTGATAAGGCGTGTAAGCACTCGCGTGCTCCCAATAACCCATGCGTTCGTCATTCAATTGTTCACCGTGATCGGCCGTGATCATCACCAAAGTATTTTTCAACAGCCCTTGTTTTTCAAGAACGCTCAGCACTTGATTGACTTGTTGATCTACAAAATAAGCGGCATTGTGGTAACGGTTGACATAGGGGACTGGATCGGAGTCTGGCGTGAGCGAGAAGCGATCGCAAGATTCCACCGCCGGCTCAAAAGGTTTGTCAAACGTCGACCCCGATTCACAATAATTATGCAGCGCATCATAAAATAAAAAACTAAAAAAAGGACGGTTTTGATTTCGATGATCGATAAAGTGAATAAACTCTTTCGTAATTCGTTCATCACGCGCAGCCGAAGAATGCCCCCTCGTTCGGATAATTAAATGTCGAACATCGTGAAATACATTCCGATTGAACGCCGGAAAATTCAATGGTGCGCTGGTAAAAATACCCATCTGATAT
>CAYGED010000118.1:0-4729 GCA_964348555.1 uncultured Coxiellaceae bacterium | reverse complement strand
GTTATTGAAAGCGATCAAGCACGATTGTCCTTGAAAAAATTATCCGCTTCGTGGCGTTATTTATTGGCTCGTCGGATGAAAGTCGCTGAATTGTCGCTGCTGACTCGCCAATTAGCCACACTCTTAGCCGCCGGAATTCCTTTGGACGATGCATTGCTCGCAACGGCTAATCAAAATGAAAGAAGATCGACTAAGAGTATCATCTTAGGTGTGCGGAGCAAGGTGCTTGAGGGTCATCCCTTAGCGTCTGGGATGGAGGACTTTCCATCGGCGTTTCCGCGTTTGTATCGAATCACTGTCGCTTCTGGTGAAAAATCAGGTCAACTGGCTAACGTGTTATTAAAATTAGCAGAATACACTGAAAAACAGCAAGAAATTCGTCGAAAGATAAACCAAGCGCTGATCTATCCATTACTGATGACGGTGGTTTCTATCAGCATCGTTGTTTTTTTGTTGCTGTATGTTGTTCCAAAAATCATGAGTGTTTTTTTGCAAACGAATCAAGCGCTGCCCTTAGCAACGACTATTCTACTGGCGCTGAGTCGTGTGCTACACCAAGATGGTTTGTATTTGCTTGGATTTTTGTTTGCGCTGCTTTTATTGTTTCGCTGGATGTTTAAAAAGCCGAATCTTCGCAAGCGTTGGCACCAGGTGTTGTTAAAGTTGCCGGTGCTGGGAAGATCAGTTCAAACCGTGAATACGGCTAGATTTGCACGTACTTTTGGTATATTAAGTTCATCAGGTGTTCCCGTTATTGAAGCGATGAAATCAGCCGCGCAATTAATCATGCCATTGAACATGCGTGAAGGAGTCGAGCAAGCGATTTTGCAAGTCCGGGAAGGTATGGCCATTCATCGTGCCTTACAACAGACCCATTTTTTCTCGCCGATGTTTATTCATTTAGTGGCCAGCGGTGAGAAAAGTGGGCAGTTGGAAGGGATGCTCCAACGCGTTGCGATTCAGCAAGAAGGTGACGTTGAGGCCTTGATTAATGCCGCATTGTCACTGTTTGAGCCGATCATGATTTTGTTGATGGGTAGCATCGTATTGTTTATTGTATTGGCGGTCATGCTACCGATTTTTGCTTTAGACCAGATGAGTGGATTATCGTAAGAGGTGAACCGATGAAAAATAAGATTACTCACGAGTTTCGCTGTTCGCGAAACTCGTTCCTGATAAGTAAATCCAAGGGGTTTACATTAATCGAAGTCATGGTGGTGGTGGTTATTCTCGCTATTTTGGCTGCCATGATTGTGCCGCGCATTATGCATCGACCCGCGGAGGCACAGGCGGTCAGCGCCAAACAAGACGTGATTGCTATTGAGAATGCGCTTGAATTATATAAATTAGACAATGGTTTTTACCCGAGTGCTGAGCAGGGGTTGCAGGCGCTGGTCACAAAATCCATTATTGATCCCTTGCCGAGTAATTGGGAAACGGGCGGCTATTTAAAAAATTTGCCGAAAGATCCGTGGGGGCATCCTTATCATTACGATAATCCTGGTCAGCATGGTGATGTCGATATTTATAGTTATGGGCCAACCAACAAGCCAGGTGGAACGGGAGTTAATGCAACCATTGGTAATTGGGAAGTGGGTAAAACAACCTCCTAAAAATAAGCAATTTGGGGTAAACTCGCGATGCTGTCAATTTCCTCTTAGCCAGGGATTTCGTGAAGCCCTGCTTGGTTTTACATTACTGGAAGTTTTAATTGTTCTTGCGAGTATAGCGATTGTAACCGCAGTTGCGGTTTTATCGATTCATTGGCTTGGACAAGGTCCTTCCCTGATTCGCATCGCGCATGGAGTGCGAGGTGCGATTCAATCGGCCGAAGAAGAGGCGTTGTTAGAGCCAGCGATAATAAAGCTGCAAATAACGCGTGACGGTTATTCTTTTTATCGGCAATCTCAAACGGAAGATCGTTCATCGAGTTGGGAGTTGCTCACCCACTGTGATTTGTCACAACCGCGTGTCTTTCAGAAAGGTGTGAAAGCGACGTGGAAGTTAACGGATCAACAGAAGGCGCCAATTTTATTTTTTCCCAGTGGCGATGTGACACCGTTTGAAATTCGATTGCAAGCAAAAGCGAAGTCAAGTGTGGTCATTCGAGTTAGGCACAATGGTGCTGTTCAGTTATCCGAAACGAATTGAGGTCATGTTTGAAGCTAAAAAAAGAAAGTCAAGGATTCACTTTAATCGAAGTGTTGGTGGCATTAACCATTTTGGCCATTGCTTTAATGGCCATTACATTAACCGTTTCACGTAGCTTGAAAACCACCAACCTCCTTAGAAATAAGATTGCCGCGAATTGTGTGGCCATGAATGTCATTTCGAGTATGGAAGTTGGGTTGCTTAGGCCGCCCATCAATGGCACGCAAACGGGAGAAAGCGATTGTTTAGGTAGGACATTTGAATGGACGGTAGGTGTGGACCAACCCGGTAACCATTATTATGAGCGTGTTTACATTGACATCCGCGAAAAAAATATCTCAGCAACGATCCAACACACCATCGGCTTTGTGGAGATTCATCCATGACATTTTTTTCAAAAAAGCACACGGGATTTACGCTGATTGAAATACTGATCGCGCTATTTATTTTCGCTATTTTAGGGACTGTATCGGCCGTTGGCATTCGGACGGTCATTAATTCTCATCGTCGAATCGAAAAAATTCATCAAGCCCTCGAGGCAGTACAGTTTGCCACGGCTCAGATGCGAGTGGATTTTATTCAAATTATTCCGCGACCCATCGTGGGATCGAATGGCGAGCCGCTGCCTGCTTTATTAATTTCATCGATACAGGCTATCGAATTTACAACCGGTGGGTATGCGAACCCGCAGGCGCGCGAAAATCGAGGGACTCTGAGACGAGTGGCTTATACCTGGGAAAATGGACAATTAATTCGATCCACCTGGTCTGTGTTGGATCGCTCTCCCAGCACAAAGCTTGAGCGCCGTATTTTATTAAAAAACGTAACGGATTTTTCGTTGAATTATGTTAACGATGTTGGGTCACTCGTTAATGTTTGGGTAACGAATAATCCATCGCAGCCGGATGCGTTGATAGCACTGCCACGAGCGATAGTGGTAACCATGCATATCGCTACGCTGGGTGTTTGGCAAGGTGTTTTTCCTATTCCTTCGAGAGGCTACGGTGTTTCTTAAAAAATCTTCCGGGAGTGCACTGATTAGTGCGTTGTTGGTTACCGCTATCGTGTCCGTGATTGCAACAGCGATTGTTATTTCACTGCAGCGGCTTATTCATCAGACGGAGTTGGTTATCAATCGAGATCAAATGCTACTGGATTTACAAGGCGTGAATGATTGGGCAAAAATGGTCATGCTCGAAAACGTGGATGTTTCTCAAGTAAAGCCTTTGGAGGTTGATATCAATGGCACCAGTCTAACCGGAAAAATTTATCCCCAGCAAGGATTATTTAATTTGAATTGTCTGCGTTACACCAAAAACCAAGGCCGATTTATTGAATTAATTCGGGCTGTCCTTCCAAAAATATCGACTCGCCAAGCATCATCGTTAGCGGCTGCTGTGAGCGATTGGATGCTCCCGGGTACGAACGATGGCGCTTACCTTCGCGCGAATCCATCTTATCGAGCGGCGCATCGCCCTTTTTTGGTGGCAGGATCACTGCGAGCCGTCAGTGGTTTTACGGCGACGATTTACGAAGCCTTATCACCTTATGTGACGGCTTTTCCGAATAAACGCTACCAAATCGACGTCAATTACGCCCCTGCCCCTATTTTCGCTACCGTGGGCGAGAATCTCACGCTGGAGCAAGGAGCGGCGCTATATGCTTGTCGGCAAAAGCAAAAATACTTTACCAACGTCGATGTATTTACAGAGGCTTGTGGATCGATTGCGCCAATCGATCTCGATAGTATAATGACAACAGATGATTACTTCCTTGTCAGGGGGCGTGCAAGGCGTGGAAGCCAGACACTGACCCTGACGAGTTTACTCTGGCGATATCAAAGAAATGAGAATACAAAAAATGGAATTGTCGTTCGAATCGTGTGGCAACAATTAAATGCAGACTAAATTTTTAAAAAAAGAAATCTCCGGCCACCTCCGTTGCTCGCAACAGGGGTTTTTAAAGATTAGCCCGGATCAGTCGCTCATTGAAATTAACGTAGATGCGAATGGTTTCGTGCTATCGACATCGAAATATGAGGAAGTTTCAAAGAATCCCTCGGAAAAAAAATCATTTGTTTTATTCATTCCAGGCAATCAAATCACCATTAGGGAGATGAAGTTGCCTAAAATCAGTCATCGTGCACTGCAAAGAGCTATTCCATTTGCGTTGGAAGATCAAATAGCCGATGACATCGAAAAAATGCATTTTATTCTCGGAGACAAAATCAACCCAGAAACATGGTTGGTTGGCGCGATCAATAAAACTATTTTTGACACGTATAAAAATGTTTTAAAAGAAAATCATTTGCCGGTGATAGCCATGGTTCCTGATTTTTTTGCGTTGCCGTATTTAGAAGATGCCTGGGTGATTCGGGTTGAAGGAAATGATGTTCAAGTTAGGACTGGGGTAAATGCCGGTTTTTCGATCGATTTGGCCCATCTTTCGCTGATGTTGAAGTTATCTTTAATTCGAGAGGAAGTGACCGTGCCAAAGCGCCTAGTGATTTATGGAGATGCATCTGAAATTTCTGGCTATTTATTAGAAATGCAGACTCTGTTATCGATTGAATACCAAC
>CAYGED010000117.1:0-4804 GCA_964348555.1 uncultured Coxiellaceae bacterium | reverse complement strand
CGACAGCGCCGATGATTAAGGCGGCAAATCCGCTAATAATGAAAAAGAGAATGATCGCAATGCAAAGTACAGAAATCGTTGCGACAACAAGCCACAATGCGCCTGCTGTCAATGCCAACGTGAGCCCCAGCGCGGGGAAAAGCAGATGCCAACCCACCACTAAAATCAAAATGATCAAGATAGCGAGCACCAAAAGCCCTATGGATCGTTTAGGTTTTTGTTCCGATTGATTTTCCATGGTGTTAGTTTACCAGACTATAGTTTTTTGTTCATCATTGTCTCCTATCTACACAGACAGCTGCTGTCAACATAGTCTGACAGATCATTCGCGAAGTAATCCGCTTAACTTGCACCAGATAAGCGCTGTTAAGCTATTTTATTGTTCTTCAATTTCTTCTTTATTAAAAAACATTGTAAAAGCAACCAGGTATGCATGGCAAGCGAAATGGGTGTGCCATATAAACTCGGCGATCCCCAATGAAAAATCCACGCGGCTGTGGTATCTAAAATAATAGTAATAACGGCAACCGACGCATAGATTGGACTGATCGAGGCCGCCGAATGTTGTCGAATATTTTTTATTATTTGGGGGACAGTATATGTCCAGCCACACAAGCGTTCGATCCATCCAGCAATAATGAAGATGAGCAAGCTTTTGGGGTGAATATACAACACAATAAATACACCGACTAATAATAGGCCTATTAACACACTCAGTAGCCACCAATTGAGCAACTTATAGCGTGTTTTATCCGCGTGCAATAACCATTGAAAGTGTTGTATCAGCAAACAAATAAATGTTAGAACACTTGCTGCGCAGTATTGCCATTGTAAAATGCGACCAAACGCGTAATATAAATCAGTTGTTGATGCAATGATGATTAAGGTATGAAAACCAAAACTCAGTTCTCTAACTTTGTGGTAGCGAAAATTGCGATAAACTTGTGGTGGATATAAAAAAAGATATAACAAGAGAGAGAGATCAAGAAAAATTTCACCGACCAGATGTTCACTAATAATCATAAACTATTATTCTACTTCCTATCTATGCTTAATTTTCCTCTATGGAAAAACCAGACTCTTTCCAGGCGGTAAAGCCACCATCCATAGACAGCACTTTTGTGTAACCCATTTTTTGCAAATTATCGGCCGCCAAAGCAGATCGAAATCCACCGCCGCAATATAAAACGAGCTTTTGATTTCGATCGTAAACGGCTTTTTCGATGTCTCGCTCGATCACGCCCTTACTAAGATGAATAGCATTCGGTAGATGGCCTTGCTCCCACTCACTTTCTTCACGCACATCGATGATAACAACGTCATCATTATCTTCCACCATTTTCTTTACGGCTTCGATGTTAGTTTCTTTTATTCTGGATTTCGCCTCTTCAGCAAGATCAATAAATCCCTGACTGTGCTTTTTCATTGGATCTCCCCTTAAATTTCCGCTAAATTACCTTTTTTCTCGAGCCATTCACGCCGATCAGCCGCTCGTTTTTTCGCTAACAACATGTCCAACACGCTTTCGGTTTTATCTTTCGCGGCCATCGTTAGCTGAACTAATCGACGTGTTTCTGGACTCATGGTTGTTTCACGCAACTGAGAGGGATTCATTTCACCCAACCCTTTAAACCGCTGAATACTCGGTGTGGCTTTCACTTTTTCCGCCGCCAATCGATCTAAAATTCCTTCTTTCTCCTCATCGTCCAAGGCATAATAAACTTCTTTTCCAACGTCAATTCGATACAAGGGCGGCATGGCCACATAAATATGACCTTCTTTCACTAATGTTAGAAAATGACGCATAAACAACGCACATAATAATGTCGCAATGTGATAGCCGTCCGAATCCGCATCGGCGAGTATACAAACTTTTCCATAGCGTAATCCGTCGATATTTTCAGATCCGGGATCGACGCCAATGGCAACCGCGATGTCATGCACTTCTTGCGAGCCCAGCACCTCGGAAGAATTGACCTCCCACGTATTCAATATTTTTCCTCGCAATGGCATAATCGCTTGAAAATTCTTATCCCGCGCTTGTTTTGCTGACCCACCAGCCGAATCGCCTTCCACCAAAAATAATTCCGCACGCATTTGATCCTGCTGGGTGCAATCGGCTAATTTTCCTGGTAAAGCGGGACCTGACGTCACTTTTTTCCGCGCAATTTGTTTGCTCATTTGCATGCGCTTTTGCGCATTTTCAATCACAAGCTCTGCTAAAGCCTTTCCTTCTTCAACGTGCTGACTCAACCATAAAATAAACGCATCTTTGACCACACCCGAAACAAAGGTGGTCGATTCGCGTGAAGTTAAACGATCCTTTGTTTGTCCCGAAAATTGCGGCTCGCGCATTTTGACCGATAAAATGTAGCTGCACTGCCCCCAAATATCTTCCGCCGCTAATTTCACTCCACGAGGTAATAATTTATGTAGTTCGCAAAACTCTCGCATGGATTCCAAAATACCCGCACGCAATCCATTGACGTGCGTACCACCTTGTGGTGTCGGAATTAAATTGACGTAACTTTCCGCAACGACATCACCTCCATCCGTCATCCATGTTGCTGCCCATTCAGCCATTTCGCTTTCACTGCCGAATTGACCCATCCAAGGCATTTCAGGCAAGTGAGGGCTCGAGTCGATTTGATCCAATAGGTAAGATTTCAATCCTTCTTCGTAATACCATTGATCCGTTTGCCCCGTCGCTTCATTGGTGAACCGAACGGTTAATCCCGAACAAAGTACGGCTTTCGCGCGTAACGTGTGTTTCAGAGCGGGAACAGCAAATTTAACGGTGTCAAAGTATTTTTCGTTCGGCCAAAAACGAATACTGGTACCGGTTTCGCGTTTATGACACGTTCCCACTTTGCGTAATTGAGTGGTTGGCTCCCCATTCGCGAAATCCATTTGATATAGGTGACCGTCATTTTTCACTTTAACAATCAATTTCTCAGACAGCGCATTCACGACTGAAATACCAACACCGTGTAATCCACCCGAATATTCATAAGTCTTGTTTGAAAATTTCGCGCCCGCATGAAGACGCGTTAAAATCAGTTCAACCCCAGTTATCTTATGTTCGGGGTGCACATCGATCGGCATACCACGCCCATCATCAGTGACTTCCAATGAACCATCTGAATATAAAGTGGTGTCAATCGTACGCGCGAAGCCAGCAATCGCTTCATCGACACTATTGTCGATGGCTTCATGCGCCATGTGGTTTGGGCACACGGTGTCCGTGTACATACCCGGACGACGCTTAACGGGATCCAATCCAGATAATACCTCGATCGACTCCGCTGTGTATCCTTTCTTTTGTTTGTTGCTCATGGCCCTACCGTCTTTCGTTTGCATTAACCGGGGATCCGGGTTATTGTTGGCGACAACATCCAACAAATACATTCTACACTACTAGTACTCGTATGCGTATTCTTTACACCTTATTAGTTTGGCTCTGCATTCCTTCTATTCTATTACGCGCACTGTGGCGATCAATCCGTATTCCTGCTTATCGCCAGCGCCTTCATGAGCGTTTTGGTTTTACGCCTTTCGTGCCCCACAAATCGCCTGTCATCTGGATACACGCCGTTTCGTTGGGCGAATCGATTGCGGCAACACCTCTGATTAAAGCGTTACAAGAACGGTTACCCAATTTCACACTGCTCATCACGAATACAACGGTCACCGGCTCTGAACAAATACGCAAAACATTTCCAAACCTGATCAACCGTTATTTACCCTATGATTTGCCTGGTGCTATTGGTCGATTTCTAAATCGCACGCACCCCACCTTAGCAATCATCATGGAAACGGAATTATGGCCAAACCTTCTTTACTATACCCACAAACGCCACATTCCGATTTTGCTGGCTAATGCACGTTTATCAGATCGATCCACACGCGGTTATCAACGCATCAGCTCCCTGGTCGAGGAAATGCTGTCGAAAATCACTGCCGTTGCCGCTCAAAGCCAAATCGACGGAAACCGTTTTATCCAGCTCGGTTTAGAACCGAAGCAATTACTCGTCACTGGAAATATCAAGTTCGACATGCAAATCCCTAAAATAATTGAAACGGAAGGCAAAAAGCTGCGGGCTGCCTTCGGCGATCGTCCCGTTTTAATTGCCGCCAGTACACACGAAGGCGAAGAAATCATGGTGCTCGATGCATTTAAAAAAATACGTGAAAAATACCCAACTGCATTATTAATTTTAGTCCCACGTCATCCAGATCGCTTTCAAAAAGTTGCGCGATTGTGCGAAACAGCACAATTTCGCGTTGCTCGACGGAGTTTACATGAACGAGCACACGCGGCTATTGATATCCTACTCGGCGACACGATGGGCGAACTTCGTTTGCTGTACGCTGCAAGTGATATCGCTTTTGTGGGCGGCAGTTTAGTTTCCGTTGGTGGACACAATTTAATTGAACCCGCAGCCGCAAAATTACCGATAATCACCGGAAGTTATTTGCATAACTTTATTGCCATCAGCGAACTACTCAAAGATGCAAATGCTTTAATGGTGGTGAATGGCACACAAAGTCTTGCTCATGCATTTCTTCAGCTACTCTCTCATAAAGCGCAAAGCTTGACGATGGGCGAGCGTGCGTACCAAGTCAGCATCGCCAACACCGGCGCGCTTGAGCGGCATGTCACGTGGATAGAGAAACAACTCAAACAATTGGGTTAAACAGGAGGGCACCAATACCTCAATGAGTCACTTAACGTATACACACCAACCCGAGCATAAAATCGGTCATTTAAACGGTCGAAATTTTCCTGATGATTGTATAATTT
>CAYGED010000116.1:0-4805 GCA_964348555.1 uncultured Coxiellaceae bacterium | reverse complement strand
TCACAATACCCGTAAAAAATATTGGTCCTGTTCGGATTGTGGGCAAGGAAGTTAACGACGAGGTCCTCGTTCCCCTCGCGACGATGGAAACACCCATGTGGCCATCCACCAATCGAGGCGCGAGTGTATCGCGTCTTTGCGATGGAATCCGCTGTACCCTTTTAAGCGAGAAAATGACACGATCTGTCTTGGTCGAAGCCGAGCATGCTGAAATCATTAAAGAGGTGTTAGCGGACTTGCCCAAACGTCACCACGAGATGCAAGCAGTCGTTCGTCAAACCAGCGCTTACTGCCAATTGCTGCAGTGGCACCCACAAGTCGTCGGTAATCTTTTATTCTTAAGATTGGAATCGTCAACCGGTGATGCATCGGGACACAACATGACCACAAAAGCCGCCGACGCTATTTTAACATGGTTGTTAAACACCTACTCAGGACTGAAATATGTCTCTATTTCTGGGAATATTTGTGTTGATAAAAAAGTTTCGGCCATCAACGGCATCTTGGGTCGCGGTAAAAATGTCATCGCTGAAATACTGATTCCTCGCTCCATTTGTGAAAAAAAATTAAAAACAACGCCCGAAGCAATCGTGAATCTCCAAATTAAAAAGAATTTAATCGGTTCGATCGTCAGCGGCGGCGTTCGCACAGCCAACGCGCATTACGCGAATTTACTCTATGCCATCTATTTAGCAACGGGACAAGACGTCGCCAATATTGTCGAAGGATCTCAAGGTATTACTCACGCCGAATGCCGTAATGGCGATCTTTACTTTTCAGTGAGTTTACCCAACATTATCGTTGGTACCATTGGGAACGGTAAACACAACGATTTCGCTAAAGAAAACCTGCTGGCGATGGGCTGCCTCAACCACACAGCACCCGGACAAAATTCTCGTCGACTGGCGATTATCATCGCCGCAACGGTTTTATGTGGTGAATTATCCCTACTCGCCGCCCAAACGAATAAAGGCGAACTCATGCGCGCGCATGAGCGATTCGAGCGCGGCAATGAAACCATCACCCAAAACCAAGAAAATCACGCGCACACCCTACTCGACCAATCGTAAAAGAGCGCGATGAACAGCAGTGCCGATTTTGTAAAAGTAAAAACACCCGGTAAATTAATCCTCTCCGGCGAACACGCCGTACTTCATGGCTATCCTGCACTCGCCATCGCCGTCAATCGATACACCGAAACCACCGCCCGCTGGAGCACACCATTCCATTTCAATTTTAATTTTATGGGCATCGATTTTAAACGTCGCGTTACATTACAAGCATTAAAAAAATTAAAAACTGACCTTAATGAAAAATATTCCCTTTTTACCAAAGGGGATATTCACATCCGCGATGTGTTAAAACACCCGTTTGAATTATCTTTGTTTACCTTCATCAATGTCATTGAACGAATAAAGCGAAAATTACCGACGGGTATCGACATTGTTACGGACTCAAACATACCCAGTGGTTGCGGCATGGGTTCTTCCGCCGCCAATGTCGTCAGCATCATTTACGCACTTGCGCAATTTCTCGATACGGCTTTTAGCTTGGAAGAATGCGTTCAGCTCGGCATTGAATCCGAAAATCTCCAGCACGGTTATTCCAGCGGACTCGACGTTAATACCGTTTACCATGGCGGCTGCATCCGTTTTCAAAAAGGCCTCACCGAAAAATTGGCTATTTCAAATCTCGCGATGCAGTTGGTACACACAGGCCTCCCGCTCAGCACGACCGGCGAGTGCGTGATGCACACCTTTCCCCTGTTTAAAGAGGATGCCATCGGAGAATCTTTCAGCGCAGTGACTTCACAATTTCAATCGGCGCTTATCCAAAATAATCAAAAAGAAATTGAGCACTGTGTTCGTGAAAATCATCGCCTGCTAAAAACCATTGGTGTTGTTCCACAAAAAGTAAGTGAATTTATCGCCCACATAGAAAAAGCGGGTGGCGCTGCAAAAATTTGTGGTGCCGGGAGCATCCGTGGTGATGCCGCGGGCATGGTCGTTATTTTTTCTGAACAGGATTTTTCGGATCTCGCGAAAACGTTTCACTACCCAGTCATGCCGATACAAATTGATTCTCGAGGCACGCATGTCATTTAAGGCATCCGCGCCTGGCAGCCTGATGTTACTCGGAGAATACGCTGTTTTACGCGGTCATTGTGCCGTGGTTTGCGCCATCGATAAATTCATCCATGTCGAAATAAAACCCCGCTCTGACAAAATGATTCACATCCATTCTTCACTGGGCGAATTAAAAATCCATTTAAATGCACTCGAAGCAAAACCACCATTTGAATACGTGATCACTGCATTACAGCGATTTCAGCCATTACCCACGGGTTGCGATATGGTTATTGAAGCCGAATTTTCAAGCACGATGGGATTGGGAAGTTCAGCTGCAGTCACGGTGGCCATGCTCCTCGCACTGCATCGATGGGTGAATCAACGCGATCCAACAAAAGAAAGCTTATGGGCTGATGCGAACCCAGTGATCCAGCGAGTAAACGGCAAAGGCTCCGGCGCCGATCTCGCTGCTAGCATTTTTGGGGGCGTTATCGCGTTTGAAAATGAGCCACTTCAAGTCACCCGCTTAGCTGAAAAAATTCCTATCAGCGTTATTTATTCAGGAAATAAAGTATCCACACACGAAGCCATCGATCGAGTTGAAATACATCGGAAACAATCAATTGATTCTCTCAACGATTGGAACCAACAAATGGGAAAGCTTGCCAAACAAGGAATCAACGCGATACTTTCCCGCGATTGGAAAACCTTGGGCGGCATTTTTAATCAGGCACAGCACTTGATGAAAACACTGACTGTGAGCACCCCTTTGCTAGACACTCTGTGCAAAACTCTTGAAAAACAGGCTGATATTTATGGCGCAAAAATATCGGGTTCCGGTTTTGGGGATTGCGTGATTGGCTTAGGCGAACTCACAAAACCCATTTTCCCAGAGAATGAACAGCAACGACAACACGGCGTTCAGCAATTGCTAGTCAACGTGACGAGTCGAGGTGTTTATGTCAATTAAAAATAAACAAGACGTTGTTGCTCATTTACTCAAAAATACCCCAACGGAACCGCAAAAAAATACCGGGCAAGCATTTGCGCCATCCAATATTGCCCTCTGCAAATACTGGGGAAAACGCAATGATGAGCTTAATTTACCGATTAATTCGAGCTTGTCCATTGGACTCGCGAATAAAGGTGCCCACGCTACCATTCAAACCACCAGTAAAAAAACACAGGCAGTGATCATCAACGGTGAATCCATCACCCCAGATACCGCTCACGGGAAAAATTTATTCGACTACGTGAACTTGTTTTCGCCTTACCAATCGCACCATTACCAGCTGAATATTTTGACTAACATTCCTATCGCTGCTGGCCTGGCTTCTTCCGCTTGCATTTATGCCTCCATCGCGAAAGCACTGAGTGATTTATATCAATGGGAACTACCCGAAAAATCGATTTCCATTCTGGCACGATTGGGCAGTGGTAGCGCTTGTCGATCCATTTATGCTGGTTTCGTGGTGTGGCAACGTGGGCAACAACCGGATGGGATGGACAGTTATGCTGTGCCCCTATCGTCAACTTGGCCCTCATTGCGCATTGGCATCCTGGTGGTGAACGCGAAACAAAAAGAAGTTGGCTCCCGCGAAGGCATGAAACGAACCGTCAGCACGTCGGATCTTTATTGCGCTTGGCCCGAAAAAGCAGAAAGGGATCTTAAGCACCTCCAATCAGCCATTATTCAGCACGATTTCACATCCTTTGGAAAAATAGCTGAAAATAATGCGCTGGCCATGCACGCTACCATGCTCTCCGCCTGGCCACCGATCAACTACGCACTCCCAGAAACGTTGGCTGTGATGCATCAAATTTGGCAAGCACGCAACGAAGGTTTAGCATTGTACTTTACACAAGACGCAGGGCCGAATTTAAAATTACTGTTTTTATCGGATATTGAGGCAACCGTGAAAAAACAATTTCCATCCATCGACATTGTCCAACCTTTTGGTGCAGACCATGACCACGCAAAATAGAGTCATACTCGTCAACAACGCAGGGAATGCGATTGGGACCGAAGAGAAAATAACCGCGCATCGAGAAGGAAAATTACATCGCGCTTTTTCTATTTTTATTTTTTATCGCGGAAAGAAGGGTTTTGAATTATTGCTTCAGCAACGCCATCCCAACAAATATCACAGCGGCGGCTTGTGGACGAACACGTGCTGCAGCCACCCACAACCCGGTGAAGAAACCATCGCTGCTGGCGAGCGTCGTTTATACGAAGAAATAGGAATTAACACAAAACTCGAATCCATCGGAGAATTTCTGTATAAAGCCTCACTGGACAATCAACTCATTGAACACGAATACGATTACGTGCTCATCGGGTTTGTGAAAACGAAAACAATCGATATCAATAAAAATGAAATCATTCGAACTCGCTGGATCACGATTCCCGAATTAGAAAAAGAATTAGCTGAAAAACCCGAAATTTACACGGCTTGGTTTAAACCAGCCCTAACGATTGTTCAAACCAACTTAAAAAAATCAGCCAATCGGTAGAGCCTGTCGTCGTCGTTTAGCCAGTACTCCGATATCCCTCACTGAGAAACATCCTTTACAATTCCAAAGCTTTTGCACCTGGCCATATAATAGTCGCCATCAGAGAGCGTTAAATTACATTGAACCACATCTTTGACACCTTCGTCATCGATTAACTCAAACTCGACGCCAGTTCCTCTTTGCCACCAGAAATAAATCGAGGACATCCGCTGTTCTTCATAC
>CAYGED010000115.1:0-4817 GCA_964348555.1 uncultured Coxiellaceae bacterium | reverse complement strand
AGTCCCAGTGTGGCTGATCGTCCTCTCAGACCAGCTATGGATCGTCGCCTTGGTAGGCTTTTACCCCACCAACTAGCTAATCCAACGCAGGCTCATCTCATAGTGCAAGTCCCGAAGGTCCCCTGCTTTGCTCCGAAGAGATTATGCGGTATTAGCCCGAGTTTCCCCGGGTTATCCCCCACTACGAGGTAGATTCCTACGCGTTACTCACCCGTCCGCCACTCGCCATCATCACTGGTTACCCAGTGACATGCTGCCGTTCGACTTGCATGTGTTAGGCATGCCGCTAGCGTTCAATCTGAGCCAGAATCAAACTCTTCAATTAAATATAACGTATTGCCACTAAAGGCAAAAATTGGCTCGACGCACAAAAACGCAACAGTTAATGCAGGTTTTTGGTGTCGAAATTTCTTATCTGTGATAAGTCATTCGCACAGTACCCACACGAACTGCTTTCGCATTGCTTCAATTTTTTAAAGAACGAATCCAATCAAGGAGGGGCTATTCTACGCGCCTTTCAAGCATTGTCAACGCCATTTCGACACTATTTTGATAGTTTTTTTCGATCGGCGTTTATTGAGACAAACTCGACTTCCTTGGCTCGCAAACCTAAGGAAAAACCCCTGTATTACTGAGTTAAAAATAGTAACACCAGATGATGGTTTTTGACAACAGGTGTTTCTGAGGAAATAATACTTTAATTATGGCGCAAATATTGAATAGGCCACACAGAATAAAACGCTTCAAGCGAGAATAGAAAAAAGGCCATGAAAATGGCCTTTTTTCCTACAGGAGTTTCGCGAACAGCGAAATTCGTGCTCTATTGTGCTTTACAAACAAAGTCGGCTTGTGGGCCTTGGTTCAACCAGGAAGGACCTGTCGCATATTGCGCATCGACCATAAACCCGAGGGCGTTAATCTTAGCACCCGCGTCGGTAGCAACGACAGGAATCGTCACTCCTGCCTGGGTCACTTGGATATCAGGGGTTTGAATAGTACCGAACGTCCCCGTGAAGACATAGAATCCATAATTTCCTGTGCCGGTAGAATTACCATTATAGTTTGACACAGTACAGTTATAAGTTTTACCCGACACGATCGTTGTCGATGTGTTATAGAAAGTCCATACCAAGTTAGCGTCGGTTGCTGGACCCATCCCAGCACTCGCAGGGGGATTACCTGCTGTGATGGACTGGCCTGCTTGTGCAGAACACAAAGCGCCCGAGCCTTGATAACAAGTGACATTCGCCAACGCCATGATGGGGAATACGCCAATAGCCAGTGCAATCGTTGATAAAGTTTTATTAATTTTCATATCAATACCTTTTTTTCATTCATTAAGCATTCGGGGTACAAGTGAAATCGACCTGATCATTAGGGCCTAAATTTGTCCCGTCAACGAAAAACCCAAGATAACCAATATCGGGGTGTTTAGGATTCGAGTAAAGTGATTTCACCGTGAAGCTGTTCGGACCAGCGGAGGTTACGGTGATACCTGAGCCATAAACTTGGCCATATAGATCCGACGTAATCGTGAGGGAAGCGCCTTTAGAAATATCGTTAAGCGTGATAACACACGTATATGGGTTACCGACTTTGATGACCCCAGCACCATGATCAGTCCAATCCATATCGTTGTAAGTGGCCTTGCCAGCGGTAATTGTAGAACCGATGTCGGCACTGCAAGTACCCATCCCCTGGATACACGGGGTATTTTTTAGATTCGGATGTGCGCTAGCCATAACAGGTGCAGCACTTAACAGCAATAATGAAGCCAGAAAAACTTGATTGAGTTTCATCATTTTATACCTTCGTTCTTCGTTAAAAATTTTCATGGGGAGGAGTATTGTATAAAATATAGCCAACACAGTCAAATATTAACCAGAACCACGGGTAAAGAGCCAGGATATTTCATGCCGGATTAAGTCCCGACCACCCTCACCTTCGCAAACCGACGCTTGCCCACTTGATAGAGATGCGCCTCTCCTGGCGCAATGATTCGCTTGGGATCTTCAACCCGCTCACCATCAATCTTAACGGCAGCTTGTTTGATCATCCGGGTCGCTTCGGAAGTGCTGCTGACGAGACCGGCTCGCTGCAAAAGATAAGCAATGCCAAGCCCATCGGACTCAGCTTTTAGCGTCACTTCCTCAAGATCCGTTGGCAGCTCACCATGCTTAAACCGATCAACAAATTCTTGGTGTGCTGCCTTCGCCGCATTTTCACCATGAAAGCGCACCACGATTTCTTCCCCCAACATCACTTTCACGTCGCGAGGATTTTTCCCTTCCAAAACCTCTTGGCGCAATCGGTTGATTTCCTTTTCCGAACGAAAACTCAGTAATTCGAAATAGCGCCACATCAACTCATCCGAAATCGACATGATTTTGCCAAACATGTCAGCGGGTGCGTCCGTGATGCCAATATAATTATTTAACGACTTCGACATTTTCTGCACGCCATCCAGCCCTTCCAACAAAGGCATCGTTAAAATACATTGCGGGCGCTGATTAAAATGTTTTTGCAACTCCCGACCCACCAGCAAATTAAACTTCTGATCTGTTCCACCTAATTCCACATCCGCATGCAAAGCCACCGAATCGTAACCCTGCAACAACGGATATAAAAATTCATGAATCGCAATCGGCTGATTCGCGGTGTAGCGTTTATTAAAATCATCTCGCTCTAACATACGCGCCACCGTATGCGTCGATGCCAAGCGAACCAAATCATCTGCTTTTAATGCATTCATCCATTCCGAATTAAAGCTAACCACCGTTTTCTCAGGGTCTAAAATTTTAAAGGCTTGCGCTTCATAGGTTTTGGTATTCGCCATCACGGCTTCCGGCGTCAATGGTTTACGCGTGATATTTTTTCCAGTCGGATCACCAATCATGGCCGTGAAATCACCGATTAAAAAAATAACTTCGTGACCCTGCGCTTGGAACTGCTTTAATTTATTTAACACCAGCGTGTGACCCAAATGGATATCGGGTGCCGTGGGATCAAAGCCCAATTTCACCCTTAGCTTTTTCTTTTCACCCAAGCGAGCGAGCAGCTCATCTTCTAAAATAATTTCAACGCTACCACGCTTTATTTCGTTTAATGCCTCTTTTGGTGTTAACATTCACAACTCCAGGAGAATAGGATGGAAACAAATTGAACAAAACAAGAAAAAACTGCTCCCGATCTACACTTTTACGTGGTATATTATCATTGGACCCAGTCGCTTAATAGGATATTCACAAAATGAAAAGATGGAAACTTGGCTGGAAATCAATCTCAACCATTGGATTCGTACTGGCCATCGCGCTCATCACGTTGACAAGCTCGCCGCACAAACAAGGGTCTGCCGGCAAACAAATGCCTCTTTCAATTCCCAACATTGATACTTCGAAAGAGTATGTGCAATCAAAAGCCGAACCTTGGCAAACCACCGCCGTCAACCGAGGAGACACCTTGAGTGGCCTTTGTAATAGGTTAAAAATTAAACCTACTGACTTGCATTACTTTACCCAAAAAGATAAGCAACTCATTTCATTACACCCCGGTGACCAGCTCTCTTTTAACTTGAACAGCAAACATGAATTGATTGGGGTCAAATACTCCATTAATCCCACAAAAACGGTGATTTTAACGCGGCAGGATTCATCGATCAAAAAAATAATTGTCCCAAAACCAATGACCACTGTGCTTTCCTATAAATCAGCGGTTATTAAGCGTTCGCTTTTCCGATCCGCAACGCGCGCCGGGATCACGTCAACCATGGTGAGCCAGTTACAGCAAATCTTCGGCGGACGCGTCAATTTCAAACGTGACATTCGCTCTGGAGATCACATTGATTTTCTTTATCAAGAACTCTATATCAATGGTAAAAAATATCGAAACGGTGATATCGTCGCGGCCGAATTGACACATGGCAAAGAAACCTATCGTGCCGTTCGTTACACGTATCCAGTGGCGCATACCGGTTATTACACACCCGATGGACATGGCGTGGAACCTGCTTTTTTACGATACCCCGTGCAGTATCGACGTATTAGCAGCCGCTTCAACCTGTATCGCTTTGATCCAGTTATTCATAAATACCACGCACACTTAGGCGTTGATTTTGCTACGCACGCAGGAACACCCATTAAATCGATCGGTGATGGCCGCGTTGTTTCTATCGGTCATGATGGTGGTTATGGAAAAGCAGTTCGTATCCGTTACGATCGCCATCAAGTCGCTCTTTATGCACACATGTCACGTTTTGCTTCGAACATTCATCACTACACACGTGTGCACAAAGGCCAAGTGATTGGCTATGTTGGCAAAACAGGTTGGGCCACTGGCCCACACTTACATTTCGGCTTTTATGTTGATGGCAAAGCGCGAAATTGGTTAGCGCTTAAATTACCAACCGGAAAATCCATCCCACACAGCTACGAAAAGAAATTTTTTGCGGATGCCAAACGCTTGATCGCCGAATTGCAGATTTATAGAGCCACACAATTAGCGATGAATAATATAAAACCTCCGAAACACCCACGATCTTAAATGATAAGAAAAACGCCTGAACTTTATATTGGTTTAATGTCTGGTACCAGCATGGATGCCATCGATGCGGCGCTCATTGATTTTTCGTCAACGCCACCGCGAATGATCGCAACACATTCCGAACCCATGCCACACACACTTAAAAAAGAACTCATTGATTTGTGTTCACCAGGTAAAGACGCGATTATACGAATGGGAAAAGCGGATCATCAACTCGGCCATTTATTCGCGAACAGCGCATTGTGTTTGTTAGAAAAAACGGATATCCCAAACACTAG
>CAYGED010000114.1:0-4845 GCA_964348555.1 uncultured Coxiellaceae bacterium | reverse complement strand
GCTGCCGATACAATAGCAGCATATCAGGGCGCATCGATTATTCGAACCCACGACGTGAAGGCGAGTCGAGAAGCTGTCGCTGTCGCTGTGAAGGCGCGGATGATGAAACAGCGTGAGCCCTCTCCCGAGTTCGAGAGAGACTTTTTATAGCGAGGAGAAGGACGTATGTCGAAGAAAAAACCAGTTGAAAAACGCTATTTTGGTACGGATGGCATTCGAGGTCAGGTTGGAAAATCACTGATCAATGCTGAATTTATTTTAAAGCTTGGGTGGGCGGTCGGAAAAGTTTTAGCGCGTAAAGAAGCGGCAACGGTTCTGATTGGAAAAGACACGCGCGTTTCAGGTTACATGATTGAATCGGCGTTACAGGCGGGTTTGTCGGCAGCGGGGGTAGATACCGAATTATTGGGTCCGATGCCAACACCGGCGATTGCGTACTTAACGCATTCGGTTCGAGCGTCTGCTGGTATTGTCATCAGCGCTTCCCACAATCCCTACGCGGATAATGGCATTAAATTTTTTGACGAGGATGGTTTTAAACTTTCTGATGAACTTGAGCTTGCTATCGAAGCGCAAATCGATATGCCGATGTCCACGGAGGCGTCGGAAAATCTTGGAAAAGCAAAGCGTATGGTGGATGCGCCAGGTCGATACATTGAATATTGCAAAAGCACGTTCCCCTCAAATTTATCTTTGAAAGATCTGAAAATCGTTGTTGATTGTGCAAATGGGGCGACCTATCACGTGGCACCACGCATTTTTCACGAGCTCGGGGCAATGGTCATCGCCATTTCCGATAAGCCCGATGGCTACAACATCAATCACAAATGTGGCGCAACCGATACGAAAAAATTGCAAAAATCGGTGCTGGAACGGAATGCCGATTTAGGCATTGCCTTTGATGGTGATGGTGATCGCGTGATTATGGTGGATCACCAGGGGGAAGTGGTTGATGGTGATGAGATTCTTTGTATTTTAGCGAAAGATCGAATCTCAAAGCAAAGTCGTCGCTTGGGGATCGTGGGCACGGTGATGAGTAATTTAGGCCTGGAACAAGCGTTAACTGAAAGTGGCATCGCTTTTGAGCGAACACCCGTTGGAGATCGTTATGTTCTCGAATGTCTACAAAAGAAAGGTTGGTTTCTGGGTGGAGAGTCCTCTGGCCATGTCGTTGATTTGAATTACACGACGACGGGGGATGGGATTATTACGGCCTTGCAAATATTACGAATCATGGAAGCCGCTCAAAAGCCGCTGGCCGACTTAAAGAAGGTCATGACGAAGCGACCTCAAGTCTTGATTAATGTCCCCACGTTGGGTGTGATTGATATCCATCAACATCCGCACATTGAAAAAGCGATTCTACAAGCGGAACGAAAGCTCAATGGCAAAGGCCGCGTGTTACTTCGCCCCTCCGGGACCGAACCGGTTATTCGTGTGATGGTGGAAGGTAATGACGAAAATACCGTTCAGGAAGCCGCAAAAATATTAGCAAATGCGGTTGAGCGTGCTATGATGTAGCCTGTATTGCGGCTGATTTCCAGCGCTTTTAGTGAGGAGTTTAAGTATGCGACCTGACGAGACCCCAACCGCTCAATTCCAAAGACCGAGCCAGAGACCCGCGAGTGTGACGCGGGCGATTACCTTGCTTTATATTTCGATTTTGTTGGGATTGTGCGTGACGATAGGCACCACGATTTGGTCTTTGCACCACGGTGCAACTCACGTAGCCGGTCCACTCACGGTTGAAATTATCATTTGGCTGGTATTTTTATTTTTTACTTACCAGATTGGAAAAGGGGCCAATTGGGCTCGATTGGTGATGCTCATTCTCGTCGTGATTACGGTGGTGATGAAGCTCGTGTCGATCGGTTTTGTTTTCAGTGTGAGTATGCTGATTGGAATTCTTGTGGTTGTTATTATGGTTCTTCAGATCTGGGCCATGTGCCACCTCTTTGGCAAGTCTGCCAAACCCTGGTTTGAGTAAATTAATTTCGCTCTCTTTGCAAAGGGGGCAGGTGAGTGTTAGCGAGGTGGTGGATTTTTGTGTGAAAAAATTTCGTAAGATAAATCCTCCCCAACCCTCCTTTTTCAAAGGAGGGGGTAATTTAATTTAATCACCTTCTTTGCAAAGAAGGTGATTAAATTAATCGCCCCCTTTGTAAAGGGGGCAGACGAGCGTTAGCGAGGAGGGGGATTTTAAGCTTGATTATTCGATATGCCTCAAGGTTAAAATTTAACTCGAGAAAACTCCGAGCTAACATGACGGATGGGGAAAGATTGTTGTGGTCAAGGTTGCGTCGAAAACAGCTACACAATGTTCAGTTTTATCGTCAACGTCCGTTGGGACGATACATTGTTGACTTTTATGCACCAGCAGTAAATTTGATTATAGAAGTTGACGGTGGACAGCATTTTGAAGAAGATCATATAGAAAAAGATAAGAAACGAGATGAGTTTTTTGCTAGTTTAAATACGATGGTTTTGCGCTTTGATAATTTACAAGTACTACAATCACTTGACGATGTTGTCGATGTAATTTTTGAGAAAGTAGCGCATTGGTTAGCATAAAGTTAAAAAAAGCACAGTAAATGCAAAAATATGAGCCGATCCATTATTCGAAAATCATTGGGTGTATTTAGCTTAGCGATGATTACCGCAGGCTCGGTTGATAGCGTGCGTAATTTGCCCGCGACAGCGATGTTTGGCAGCTCGTTAATCTTCTTTTTTGTTTTAAGCACCGTCTTTTTTCTACTGCCCAGCGCCTTGGTGTCGGCAGAATTAGCTTCCACGAGCACTAAGCACGGAGGTGTTTATACTTGGGTTAAAGAAGCTTTTGGTTTGCGATTTGGATTTCTGGCCATCTGGTTTCAGTGGATTGAAAACGTGATTTGGTATCCAACGATACTTTCCTTTGTCGCCGGGACGTTGGGTTATCTGGTTTCTCCTTCTCTGGCGGAGAGCAAAGCTTTTCTTATTTCGGTGATCTTATGTTCCTTTTGGGGCGTGACTTTTGTGAATTTATTTGGAATAAAATCGTCGGCCCGCTTTAGCAATTTGTCTGCGCTTTTCGGATTGATCGTTCCAATGACCTTGATCATTTCCCTGGGTGTGGGTTGGTTTGTCATGGGGCAGCCGATTCAATTGCACTTTAGCGCATCCGATGCGTTCCCTCATTTTCATAATGCGAACCTATGGGTTGCTCTTACAGGGATTATTTTATCTTTTTGCGGAATGGAAATTGCAGCGGTACATACCCATGACGTTAAAAATCCGCAGCGTGAATACCCGCGAGCAATGTTCATTGCGACGATCATTATTTTATTTACGTTGATGTCAGGCTCGCTTGCCATTGCGGCGGTACTACCAAAAAACGATATCAGCCTTGTCGCGGGCATCATGCAGGCTTTTCACGCTTTCTTTGCCTATTATCACATGCAGTGGATCATGCCGTTTATCGCCGTGATGTTGGTTGTGGGTGGCATGGGTAGCGTGAACAATTGGATTATTGCGCCCACGCGAGGATTGGTTTTTGCGATGCGCGATGGGCAGATGGGTCCTTCTCTTTCACGGGAAAATCGGCATGGAGCCCCTTACGCATTACTGATTTGGCAAGCGGTTATCGTGTCGATCGTGTCACTGGTTTTTTTATTATTACCCAGCGTGAATGGATCTTATTGGTTGCTCACCGCACTAGCCTCGCAATTATACATGCTGATGTATATTTTACTTTTTGCAGCAGCGATACAACTGCGTTATAAAAACACCGAGCGGCGTCCTGGGTTTTTGATTCCAGGAGGGAGTTTTGTAATGTGGATAGTCGCGGGAGCAGGCCTGTTTGGTTCTTTGGTGACCTTGTTTGTTGGGTTTATTCCACCGACCAATTTATCGATTGGGAGTCCCCTCGAGTATGAGTTGCTACTGATCGGTGGTTTATTGACGATGTCCATTCCGCCGTTTTTTGTGCATCTCTTTGCCAGACACACGCCCATGAAACACAAGGAAGGTGTGTTTTTAACAGATATTGCTGAAGGCTATGGTACGACTCAAGAACTCGACAACGTCGTGGAAAACAGCTAGAATCCCATGCTTATCAGCGCGAGGGCTGCTTTATGCATATTAAAGAGGAAGCACTGACTTTTGATGATGTCTTATTGCTGCCTGGGTACTCGGAAGTATTACCAAAAGACGTTTCTCTCCAATCGCGCCTAACGGCCGATATTACCTTAAACATCCCCCTGCTTTCTTCTGCGATGGACACGGTTACCGAAGCCCGGTTGGCCATTGCGATGGCCGAAGCCGGTGGTCTTGGTATTTTGCATAAAAACATGAGGCCATCTGATCAAGCGGCTGAAGTGCGTAAGGTGAAGAAGTTCGAAAGTGGTGTCGTGACGGACCCGATTACCGTGGGGCCGGATGCGAGTATTGGCCAGCTGAAGTCGATCACGCGTGAGCACAAGATTTCAGGCCTACCGGTTGTTGAGGGTAAACAATTAGTCGGGATTATCACGAATCGCGATATCCGCTTTGAAACCGACAGTTCGCAGAGAGTCGCGAATTTGATGACCCCTAAAGATCAATTAATCACGGTCCGCGAAGGGGCTTCACGCGAAGAGATCACTCAGTTATTCCACAAAAATCGCATTGAAAAGCTACTCGTGGTCAATGATCGATTTGAATTGTGTGGATTGATTACGGTTAAAGATATTTTACGCTCGGAAGAAAACCCCCAAGCCTGTCGAAATAAAGAAGGGCAGTTGCGTGTTGGTGCTGCCGTTGGCACTGGAAAAGACACTGCCGATCGCGTTGCGGCCTTGGTCGCTGAAAAAGTCGATGTGATCGTGG
>CAYGED010000113.1:0-4852 GCA_964348555.1 uncultured Coxiellaceae bacterium | reverse complement strand
ACCCAATTTTGGATGATGTAATAAACTTTCTTCATTCGGGATATTCATTAAATAATGTAAAATACCACTATCACGAAAATAAATTTTTGGTGATTTTACTTGCCTTTTAGAAATATTTTCAAACCAGGCTGGTATCTCACGCAGCATAAAAGTGCCCACTAAAATATCCGTGTAATTTCGGATTGTTTTATGATTTAATCCAAGTGATTTCCCGATTTCTGATGCATTAAAAACATTACCATGGTAATGCGCGATCATCATCCAAAATCGTCTTAATTCTAACGGAGAAATTCGTATACCAAGATTTGGAATATCCCGCTCAAGAAATGTTTGCGTGTATTCTCTACGCCAAATGTAACTATCTTCATCCGATTTTGACAAATAAGATCTTGGAAATCCTCCACGTAACCACAAATGATCCATGCGATGTGTTTCTTCATATGAAAATGGCGTTGTTTCGATATACTGAATCCGGCCTGCCAGTGTTTCTGATGATTGTCGAATGAGATCACGGGAAGCACTTCCTAAAATTAGATAGCGTTGCGATTTTGCTTCATCCACTCGAACACGTATCGCCGGAAATAATTCTGGAACACGTTGAATCTCATCAATCACAACGAGTCCTTCCAAGGGCTCTAGGGCTAACTGTGGGGTCTCAAGTCGCGCTATATCGATATTCTTTTCCAGATCGAAGTAATTTTTCGTTTTGATTGAGCCAAGTTCAGTCTTTATAAAATCATGGGCGAGCGTCGTTTTACCGCACTGCCTAGGACCCAGTAAAGCAACAACTCGATGTGTCTGAAAGGCTTTGTTGATACGTTGGATGTAATGTTTGCGCTGCATTTTAACCTTGAAAATTGGTATTCTATGTTCCATTTTACAAGGAAGAATAGCTCAATGCAAACAATCGAATTATCGAATAACGTTGAGGTGATTATCTATAAGAAATTGATTTATATGATATTTTTTAATTCACGGGGGCTCGGAACGAGGCTTTACCAGTCAATAATCATTTCTTCTGAATCAACTCGATTTGGTAGCCATCGGGATCTTTAACAAAAGCAATCACGGTTGTGCCGTATTTCATCGGGCCGGCTTCACGAGTCACTGTGCCACCCTTTTCTCGAATCGCATCACAAGCTTTATAGGCGTCATCGACTTGGATCGCGATGTGCCCAAAACCCGTGCCCAGATCGTAGTGATCTTTATCCCAATTATAGGTTAATTCGATCACCGCATTGTCTGCTTCGGATCCATAGCCAACGAACGCCAACGTGAATTTTCCTTCGGGATAATCGTGTTTGCGCAGGAGTTTCATGCCCAAAATTTCAGTGTAAAATGCGATGGACTTTTCTAAATTTCCAACACGGATCATTGTGTGCAATATTCGCATGTGAGCTCCTCAAAAGAATCCCATTTGAAAATCGGAAGTATGTAGCCCGTATGAAGCGAAGCGGAATACGGGATTTTTGGATTTATCCTCCATAATTGCCCCATCCCTAATGACCTCCCCGATACCGCCCTAATCTTCCGACAGCAGACCCCGTTTCACATACCGATGAAACGAAGAATAAGGCCAATCAACCACTGCCACCACCCTTTTAATTTCTTAATTTCCCGTATTTCGCTTCGCTTCATACGGGCTACTTACTGAATTTTCACAGCCGAGTCACGGGGATCCCAAATTTTCTGAGTGGAGAAAATTGATTGACTCACCGAGTTTGCTGGGCTTCGCGTGCGCTCAGCCCAGCCTACGTGCTACGTGCTACGTGCTTGCTCAGCCCAGCTTACTGGCTATTTTCGAATAGTTTTCATATTCCTCTTTCGTAACATAAAAACCTTTGGTTGTTCCTATTTTTTTAAAAAAGTCAGCCTCCATCTTCAAGAGGATATGCGTTTGTACGCCAGCGACCTTACTAAAATAATTCATGTCAAACCCTTCGGATGGTTCCCCTAAATGCCGTGGCGATTCCCCAAGATACTTCTTCGCCATGAGATAAACCACGGAAAAAAGTCCAAAAAATTCACCTTGACTTGGCTTTTGCTTGACTTCAGCAATATACCGATTTAAATAAATAAACGTCAAAATAAGCTCCGAGTAACTTAAATCAACATATTCAACAAAACGATTGATATATTTCTTCTTCGTGATATGACCATCCTTAGTGGGTGGGAGATAATAAATGGAGAGTTTTTCTGATTGAGGGGCATTAAAGATACCCGTGTAGTATTCTGCGGCCTGTTTAACTTCGTCTTGCGTGACCAAGCGCCATTGCTCGGTGTCATGCGCTTCGATAGTTTTCGCTTCTTTACACGGCTCTCTCTCAGCTCTTGAATCGAGTGATCTCGGTCGCATCATAGTAACCAACCCACCTCTTCTTTTGAATGGCAACCCATTTCCAAACCAGCCACAATAACAACACACCCGCCATTTTACCCACTGTCATGACTACGAATTCCACTCCGTGTAACCGTTCCGCAAAACTTAAAAAAACTATACTATCTATTGGAGAACTAATCATGGATGACCAAATTAATCGCTGAGAAACTGGTTTTTTTGAAAATGTAAAAATCGACCAATCTATTGCTTCGCCCGCAACAAAGGCTGCTGTACTCGCCAACGCAATCACTTTACTCGCAAAAAGATAGCTGATGATAGCACCCACCAACATTGCAATAAAAATATAGTGTTTAATTTCACGTTGGGCAAAATCACGGACGATATAAATGCTTCCGACAAACATATCCGCAGAAGAAAAGCTCTGCCCGAATAAAGACATCAGTGGCATGTACATAAACAACGTGTTCAATACCACGATCATGACAACGTAGCTAAGCGTAGCCACACATCGAGACCAGCGAAAAAATTTTACGCTTTTAGACTTATTGAGAACGTTTTTTATCATCTTTGCAACGTAGCTCTTCGAGCGATTTTGGTTTAGAAAAATAGTATCCCTGACCATAATCACAAGCATTTTCTTTCAAAAATTGAAACTGCTCTCCCGTTTCGATTCCTTCCGCAACGGCTTTTATTCCCAACGAATGCGCTAATTGAATCGTTGACCTTACAATAATAGCGTCAGCCCTGTCTTTTTCGATGTCTTTAATATAAGAACGATCTATTTTTAACATGGTGATCGGCAAGCGCTTCAAATAATTTAATGATGAAAATCCAACTCCATAATCATCCACAGCAATTTGTACCCCAGCTGCTGATAATTGTTCGAGTTTCTGAACGGAAACTTTTGGGTGTTTCATAATCGTTTCTTCCGTCAGCTCCACCACCAGCTGGCCTGGCTGGAAATCGAATTCCTTCTGTGCATTCAAAATAGTATCCACAACGCAAGCTGAGTTTAACTCATCAACTGACAAATTCACCGAAATAAATAACGATTCCAAAGCCAATTTACGATAATCCGTTAATGCTCTGTGAAAAACCCACTGAGTTATTTCATCTAAAACGCCAGCTTCCTTCACATAAGGTAAAAATTTACCTGGCCTCAACATCCCCAGCTCTGAATGATGCCACCGCAGCAATGCCTCGATACCAATACACGTTCTTGTTTTTAGATTTAAGATAGGCTGATAATATAACTCGAACTCTTTTTCTATAATTTCCGCTCTCAACCTCGAAATAATTTTTGGCTTTAGATCACCTGCGTGGGTCATTCTTTATCCTTATCGAGATTGGATGGATTTTTATCTAGCACACTTCGCGCCAAGGCTTCAATTTCAGCTGCTCCGATCGGTTTTCTCAACAGTTGAAACTGTAACCCCTTTTTGCGAGCGTCATCAAGCTCGGCCAAGAACTCTTTATGAAATGCGCTAATGATACAAACTGGAAGATTGGGAAATAAATCACGAATCGCTCGTAATGTTTGCACCCCGTTCATGCCCGGCATATTGAGATTCAAAAAAACTAATTGATAATGCCCTTTTTTAATTTCAGTAATGCCTTTTTCGCCGCTGTCGACTGTCGTAACTGGATAGCCAGTATCCTCTAATGCTAACTCAAAAGATCGCCTGATTGACTCATTATCATCAATGATGAGAATATGCTTCTGATCCATCTTCCTCCTTAATTTCACTGCTTAATGGATTCCATGGCAGCAGGATAAGTAGCAAACGCCCCTACCCACTGACTCTGACAGCTTAAACTACCCTGGCAGTTCTCCACAATACCCAATTTAACCCGGGTATTTCATAGCGGATTAAACTGATCACTTCTTAGGTGGTGGTGGGGGTAAGTATATGACCGGTAACATTTCTCCATTTACTTCTATCTGTTCTGGTTCGGATTCGGACGAATCATCACCCTCATTTCGCTGTTGATCATAGCCTGGCGGAACACCACCGGTTGTGTTTCGTGGATCAGGTGCAAATAGAATACAAGAGCCGAAGCTGGTCAGTTGAACGACATCTAAACCGGAACTACGGACAGGGGGTGGTGGCAGTGGCGCGTCGTCATGATCAGACGCCGCTTCAGCAGCTTCCTGATTGCCAAGTTTTTCAGCGTCTTTCAGTGTTTCCAATAGGACACACACTTGCGCTCTCTCTTGCATTTTTTTATCAAGCGCTGCACTTACTAGACTAATGAATGCATTGTAAAACTTCACCTCGTCCATTGTTTTATCTGTCATGCTTACTAACTCTTTTTCTGTTTCTGAACGATTCTTTTGTAACACAGCAATCCTTTCGTCTATCTGACGAAGCTCTTCCTCTGCATGCTGCCGATGCGCTTGCTCGATTTTCACCAATGGCACTACTTGAGGCGAATGATTTTGAGCTCGGTTTGTTGCGGATTTAAGCTGGTTTTCTAAATCTCTTTTTCTCGCTTCAAATTCTGAAATAC
>CAYGED010000112.1:0-4871 GCA_964348555.1 uncultured Coxiellaceae bacterium | reverse complement strand
ATCCTGCGGATTGCAAACGCTTTATATGCTTTACACTCCCATCCTTCGCCCCGTATTCATGGAGATCTTAAAGCGGAAAATATATTTATTGATGGAAACGAATTGGCTTTTCTCGGTGATTTTGGTTGTACTTCTTTAATTTCAAGCTTAGAAAAAACAGATCAATTAGATATAGGAACCTACCGATTACATGCACCCGAATCTTTATATGAAAAATGTGAAGAACGCAACCAAAACGCTTTCTTTAAATTCGATATGTGGTCCTTAGGATTACTCATCAAAAAAACTCTAGGCTTAAAAGAAACAAACGCAGACCCAGAAGAAAAACTTGAAACCTCACGTGACAGTAACGAAGGCTGTTCTATTATTACAAGAGCCGCGTACTACAAAGAATGGAGCGACTCTTATAATGAGTATTACCTGAGGTTTTTAGCAGAAAACCAGGCATACTTGGCAACAAAAGAACATTCAAATATTTTCCTGCAACTCAACGCAATGGCCAATTGCCTACTGGCTCCGGCTGAATTTAGGCCTTTGACCAGCGACGTATTGAATGCAGATATTAACTGGATACAACGCGAAAAAAGTATTGAAGAAACTATTCAGTTACACCAGGATCGAACATTACGAAAGAGCTGAATCCAAGGCCCTTCTTCTCCCCAATCTTTAGGATGCCAAGAATTTTGTACGGTACGGAAAACACGTTCTGGATGCGGCATCATGATCAGTACTCGACCGTCTTCATTGCTTAACGCTGTAATACCTTGGTGACTGCCATTGGGATTAAAAGGATAACGTGTCGTGACCTCGTGACGATGATTAACGTAACGACACGCTACGAGTTTAGCTCTATTTACCTTAGAAACATCCGCTATATTTTCGAATACAGCACGCCCTTCTCCATGCGACACCACAACAGGCAATACACTTCCCGCCATGTCTTTGAAAAAAATAGACGGTGTTTCCTCTATTTTTAACAGTGAATAACGTGCTTCAAATTGCTCGGATAAATTACGCTGAAAACTTGGCCAGCTCAAAGCACCAGGAATAATAGACTTTAATTGAGATAACATTTGGCAACCATTACAAACACCCAGTGTAAATGTATCTGCTCTGTTAAAGAAATGACTGAATTTTTCACGTAATTTCTCGTGCATTAAAATCGATTGCGCCCAACCACGCCCTGCTCCTAATACATCTCCATACGAAAAACCACCGCAGGCCGCTAAACCTACAAAGGAATCTAAATTTACCCTGGCTGTGAGCAGATCCGTCATATGTACGTCCACAGCTTCAAACCCTGCTTGCATAAAGGCCGCCGCCATTTCCATATGACCATTCACACCTTGTTCACGCAAAATAGCCACTCGTGGGCGATGTACGAATGAAGATAGATTATCGGTAAATTTAAAGGTGATATGCTCATTCAATCCAGGGTCTGCCGCATCGAGTATATTTTCAAATTCTTGATCAGCGCACGCTGAATTATCACGTAAACACTGCATACGGTAGCTTACCTCTGACCAGAGGCTTTGCAAATACGTGCGAGATCCACAGTACGAAAGGTCTGAGTCATTTTTCAAAATATGTAATTCATCGTCCTGATTCAGCTGACCCACAATATACGTTTTGTCGCGTAACCCAAAGCTTTCAAGCAATTTCATCACGGTAACTAAATCATTCATAGCCACCTGAATAACCGCGCCTAACTCTTCGGCAAACAAAATAGGAATTAAGTCACCTGCTATCATCGCAACATCAAGCGTAATGCCCACATGACTGGCAAACATCATTTCACAAACGGTAACCAGTAGCCCACCGTCGGAGCGATCATGGTAAGCATGAATCAATTTCTTCTGATTCAGTGCTTGTATCGCATGAAAAAATTGCTTTAATACGCGGCTGCTGTCGAGGTCTGGAGGTTGACTGCCCAACTCTTGATAAACTTGCGCTAAAACAGAACCTCCCAAACAATTACAGCCACCGCCTAAATCGATTAACAATAAACGAGAATCTTCAAGCTCGGTGTTTAATACCGGAGTAAGCGTACGTCTCACATCGCTAACCGGCGCAGCAGCTGTGATAATTAACGATAACGGTGAAACGACTTGTTGCTCGCCTTGCGGGCTTTGCCATTTGGTTTTCATCGACAAAGAATCCTTGCCCACGGGAATGCTGATACCCAAGGCAGGACATAGCTCTTTGGCAATGGCTTGCACCGCATCGTACAAGGCAGCGCCCTCACCTATTTCACCGGCTGCCGACATCCAATTAGCAGACAAAGCGATTTGGCTTATGTGTTCGATCGATGCGGCGGCTATATTTGTAATCGCTTCTGCGACGGCCATACGGGCCGAAGCGGCGGGATGTAATAAAGCAATCGGTGTGCGTTCACCCATCGCCATCGCTTCGCCCTTGTACCCTGTGAATCCAACACTCGTGACAGCCACATCAGCTACCGGCACTTGCCATGGACCCACCATTTGATCACGTGTCACAAGACCACCCACACTACGATCACCGATGGTAATCAGAAAATTTTTATTGGCTACGCAAGGGAATGTCAACACACGTTTAATAGCGTCATCTAAAGATAGTTTTTGATATTCAAACGGGAGATGTTTTAATTCTGCGTGTTCTGTTTCGCAGATCATACGAGGCATTTTTTCGAATAGGACAGACATGGGTAAATCAATCGGCTTATTTTTAAAATGTGCATCGTTTACGAGCAATTTAGCCGCTGCATTTGATGCACCCACGACCGAAAATGGGCAACGTTCGCGTTCACAAAATCCTGTAAATAAGGCGAGTCCTTCTGGTTGGATCGCTAACACATACCGTTCTTGTGATTCATTGCACCAAATTTCGAGCGGCGACATACCTGGTTCATCGAGTAAAATGTCGCGTAAATGAATCGTGGCTCCCAGGCCCGCGGCAGCGACTAACTCGGGCAGCGCATTCGATAAACCACCCGCACCCACATCGTGAATGCTGAGTATAGGATTTTTATCTTCTAATGCAGAACACGCATTAATCACTTCTTGGCAACGACGTTGCATTTCAGGATTAGCACGTTGCACAGAGGCGAAATCTAGCGATTCATTTGTTTCACTCGATACACGAGAAGAAGCGGCACCACCGCCTAAACCAATCGCCATACCTGGTCCGCCCAAGACAATTACCAACGCACCGACGGGAATGTCTTTTTTATTGACGAGCGATTCGCGGATACTCCCCAATCCTCCTGCAATCATGATGGGTTTGTGATAGCCACGGTATTCTTGACCGTAATAGCCTTCTACTTTCATTTCAAAGGTACGAAAATAACCGCAAATAGTTGGGCGTCCAAATTCATTGCTAAAAGAGGCCGCACCTATGGGGCCTTGCAACATGATTTCTAAGGGTGAAGCTATCGCTGCAGGTTTGCCACTCTGTATTTCCCAAGGTTGTCGATACTGTGGAATTTGCAAATGAGAAACAGAAAAACCACTTAACCCTGCTTTTGAAAAAGCACCTCGACCTGTTGCCGCTTCATCACGAATTTCACCACCACTGCCCGTGGCGGCCCCTGGAAAAGGAGCAATTGCGGTAGGATGATTATGCGTTTCTACTTTTAACACAAACGGCGTATATTCCGTGTGTCGACGGTATATTTTATCGTGTGGGTTGATTGTTAAGCGTTCCGCAGTACTGCCTTTTAATACGGCAGCATTGTCTTTATAGGCTATTAAAGCTTGATCGGGATGTTGCTGGTACGTATAACGAATCATATCAAACAACGATTCGTCTTTTTGTTTACCATCGATCCACCACTGTGCATTAAAAATTTTATGTCGACAATGTTCTGAATTAACTTGAGCAAACATCATGAGCTCCACATCACTGGGATTACGCCCGAGCGCTTGGTAATTTTCATACAAATAATTGATCTCTGCATCAGACAATACCAGCCCCCTATTTTTATTGGCGGTTTGCAGTGCTTGTAATCCATCTTTTGTAAGATCGATCATTTCTAGGGCTCGTGGTTTTTCATGCCTAAACAGGGAAGGAAAATCATCCTGTGTACGGATCACAGACTCGGTTAATGCATCATGATACTTCGCAAGAGTGGATTTAATTTGCAGCTCCGACAGGGTATCAGGGCTTATATTTTTTAATCGGTATAAAATACCACGTTCCACACGCTCGACCTGTGTGAAGCCGCAGATATGCAGAATGTCGGTCGCTTTAGAAGACCAAGGAGAAATAGTGCCCATACGTGGCACTACCCAAAAAGAAAACGCGCTGGAGTTAGAGATGGGAGCAGCCTGCGTAGCTTGCAATAAAGAAGTGAGCTGTTGCAGTTGAATTTGAGTAAGCTCTTGGGACACATCGAGAAAAAAAACATAATTCGCATCAACTTCTGCTCGAGGCGACACGATAGGGCCCTGCAAGTACAACATAATTTTTTAAACCCTAAAAAATCCGCAACGCATAAGTCCTTCACCTTGCGGATAATTATTTGAGTAATTGGGCTAATATACTTCGCCAAATTCAGTTTCGAAGTCATCCATCCAGCCCAGCTCTTCTTTCATGCGTTTAAATTCTCGCAAGTCCTCGATTTTTCGTCGAGCGAAAAACTTCCGCTGTTGCTTTGTCGGTTCGTCAACATCGTCATCCAGTACCACCACCTCTTCGGGGGTTACTGCTTCTACAAAATCGCTATCAGTAGCGGTCGATTCGTATTCCATGAATGCGCCTCCTTAAGTCAAATCCGTTTAACCTACGGGATCAGTGTGTTGAGGATAACTTAAATCAATTTAAGTTTAAATAGGTAAACACTAAATTTTCATTACAAATCAATATGTAAAATTCAAAATGTTATCTTAAGT
>CAYGED010000111.1:0-4949 GCA_964348555.1 uncultured Coxiellaceae bacterium | reverse complement strand
AGAATAAATCCGAAAATCCCGTATTCCGCTTCGCTTCATACGGGCTACTTACTAAGATGGTTAAACGAATTTAGCCTCCATTACAAAATGGCATTGCTAATGCCATAATTGCTGTAAAAGTGGCATTAGTGATGCCATTTTTATATGGGTGATTTTATAAGTGACTATTTTAAATAGATTTTTTTATCCACCCATTTATTACGAATCATGGTAACGTGTTTGTGGTCCCAATAATTCCATATGCCTACGGCCAATGAGCAGTCGGGTTCCTTCTGATTTTTCTTTAGTTCGCTGAGTGAGCAGAAATCGATAGCTAAAGGATGCATTGTTTAACTTCTTCCAAAAATAGCTTTTGCACGTGCAAAAAATGTTTTTTTTGTAGGTGCGGTTACGGTTGCCACAGGCTCTGTTTCTGCGGGAGTTTCCGTTACCGGTGTTTCATAGGGATCATAGCGGTGCCGTACAAATTGGCGTTGATAAATATAGCCACGTTCTTTGTTGATATAATTAAAAGTTTTATCAAAGTCGCCGATGAAACGGATATCCGCGCTGTAGCGTGGCTGAGTCACGTTGGGGTGCATGAAATCCGTGTGATAAGTGTCGCGATGAATCAGTATCACGCTGCCTAATTTCAGCTGGGGTGTGTAAAGCTCCGTACTAAAATCTTGGATGATTTGATTTAGATGATGCTCAAATTGCTGTTGGTATTCGATGGCCTCTTCTTCAAAAAGCGCTTTACGCATCGTGTTGTGGTTAAATAGAAAACTAATGCTTTTGTGTGCGACCAGTGATTTCACATTTTCTGAGTAATGCGCATACTTTTTGCTGACCAAGAGCAGTCCTGGTGTGTGTGGGTCGATATCATTAAATGGAGTCCATAGGGTATATTCGCCATCAGAGTGGAAGGCACGCTTGGCATACTCGGTAACTTGGCCATCGCAATGAAAGCCCAAATGCATCCGTGGTATTTTCAGGTTGGGTCCACGCAACATGGGGCCGTGTAAGGCAGCGATGTCTCCCTTCAATAAATGAGTGAATAAATCGAGAAGGGCGCTTTTCTCAATGGCATTCATGAAAAGATCAAGGTGATGGGTTCCTTCGGGGTCTGATTGAAAGCTGTAAGTGCTTCCGTAATAAGCGTTGATTTCACCATCCGACATTTGTTGATTTTCATAAGCGGCATCATTTTTCTGAAATAAGCGCGTTGTGTACTGACTGCATAAAGCAAGTGATTTTGTGTCGAGTACATCCGCCACAATACAATGCCCTACGCTTTCTAAGGCGGAAGCAATGTTTGAAAAGTGCTCTGGGCGGCAAGTAAATTGGGGACTAGTCGTGGCTGGCCAGGGTGACATCAGGATCTCCTTGTAGTTTTTTATATTTTTCCATTAGCTGATCTTTTGATTCGTGGTAGCTTACCGGAATACAATCAACGGGGCAAACTCGGTTGCACTGGGATTCTTCGAAATGACCAACGCACTCCGTGCATCGGTTGGGATCGATGAGGTAAATGGCGTTATCGCCGTCCCCTTGCGAAATAGCATCATTGGGGCATTCCGCTTCGCACACGCCGCAGCTGATGCATTCCTCGGTTATTTTCAGCGCCATGGTCAGAGTTCCCTTTCTGTAAACCGCATTGCATTATAAAATGATTTCACATAGGATAGAACCCATCGTATCAGCCCGGTGTGAAATACCCGGGCGAGGACATTGTTACAGGAGTAAACGATGACTGTCAAAGTAAGTTTTTCCGACCTCACGCATACGGGCCAATTAGTTTCGGCGAACACCTTCCCGTTGGGAATGGCTATGGTAGCCGCCTATGCCAAAAAAATGCTGGGCGATGAAATTGACATGCAATTGTTCAAATACCCGGAAGACTACAGCCGGTATTTGGATAATAATTCTCCAAAGATAGCTTGCTTTTCGTTATTTGCCTGGAATAATCACTTGTCCCACGAGTTTGCTAAGCGCTTAAAAGCGGCGGATCCTGATATCATCATTGTGTTTGGTGGCCCCAACTGGCCAAACGACGCAGAAGACCAGGAAAAATTTTTGAAAAAATGGTATGCCGCGGATTTTTGTGTCGAAGGGGAAGGTGAGCAAGTTTTTGTCGCCATGTTCAATTTGTTAAAAGCGTATAATTTTGATGCTCAGCGTTTAAAGGCCGACCGGGTTAAAATTCCGAATACCGCCTATTGCGCCGATGGGGAAATGGTGAAAGGAACCGTGTTGCCCCGGATTGTTGATTTAAACGAAGTTCCCTCGGTGTTTGAGAATGGGCTCAGTGATAAGTTTTTCGATAAACATTTAATACCAATGATACAAACCGCGCGCGGATGCCCTTATTCTTGCACCTTTTGCCATGAGGGATCGCTTTACTTCAATAAAACTCGTCGCTTTTCGCAGGAGCGTGTTGAGTGGGAGCTGAATTACATATCCAAGCGCGTAAAAGTCCCGGACTTCATTATTGTTGATTTGAATTTTGGCATGTTTAAAGAAGACATCGAGACCTCCAAATACATGGCCAATATGCAAGGGCAGTATGATTGGCCTAAATTTGTGACAATTGCGACGGCCAAAAATCACAAGCAACGCGTTCTCGAGATTTCAAAAATTCTTCATGGTTCATTACCGCCCGGGGCCGCTGTGCAAAGCACCGATCCGGAAGTATTAAAGATTATCAAGCGAACCAACTTGCCGATGGAGGCCGTTGTCGAAGTGGCTAAGACAGCTGAAACGGATGGGGCGGCGAGCTTTTCGGAAATCATTTTATGCTTGCCCGGTGATTCCAAACGAGCTTATTTGAAGTCCGTGCGCGATGTCATTGACGCTGGGTTCACGCTCGTGCGAACTTACCAGTTCATGTTGTTAGCGGGAACAGAAGCGGGTGGCGTTGATGCGCGCAAAGAGTTTAATTACAACACGCGTTTTCGTGTGAAACCAATGAATTTTGGTGTCTATACCTTTCGCGGTGAAAAATTCCCATCCGCTGAAATTGAGGAGATTTGTGTTGGGAACAAGACGATGCCTTATGAAGACTACCGTGCTTGTCGCGACATGAGTTTGACGACGGAAATCTTTAACAATAACGGCATATTTTATGATTTTGTTCAGTTTCTCGATAAAATGGGTATTAGTCGCGCCGACTTCTTGTTCAAAATTCATGAGATTGTTAAAAAGAACGAGTTGATCTACGGATTTTATAAAGATTTTGCGAAAGAAGAAGAAAAGAATTTGTGGAAAAATGAGCAAGAGCTGCGAGATTTCACGAATAAATCCGGCGTTATTGAAAAGTATATTTCGGCGGAATATGGAACCAATGAGATCTATAAATACCGCGCGATTGCCGTGTTTCAACACATGGACGAGCTGCACAGAATTGCTTATGCGGCAGCCGATCAGTTGTTGACGGAAAGAGGCTGTAATACGCCTGATATCGCGCAATACTTGAAAGAACTGGTGGAGTTCAGCTTGATGCGCAAACAAACGCTGTTTGCTTTAGATAAACGCTCTTCAGCCACTTTCCACTATGATTTTGTGCGCATGCTGGATACTAATTTTGCGCTGCACCCGAAGGAGGTCTATTGTCCGGCGGGGGTTCATGTTGAAATACTCCATACCCAACGGCAGCAAGACATCATTACGGGTTATGTCGATCAATTCGGCAGCGATTTGATTGGGCTGGGTCGAATTTTAAATCGCGCGCACATCGCAGCGATGTACCGAACGGCGCAATACGCGGGTGTCGATGCGGCAACTCGGAATCAACGGCGTCACGCGCGCGAGGTCTCCGCAGAACGTGCCATGTCGGGACCGACGGGTGGTGATATGGTTGAGCAGTATTAAGGTCTGTCATCAATTACTTTTTCGGAGCGAAAAATGAAGAAATTGAGAGCAAATCGATGAAAGTTTGAGGCGAATAGTGTGCTATTTAACGAGAATTTTTGTCAATTTGATCCAATTTTATTCATTTTAAAGCCGAAAAGGGTAATTGATGACAGACCCTAGGCTGGATAATCGCCTTTCGCTGTTTTTCGTAAGAGAGGTTTTATGCTAAAGCAAATGCCCAAAGGTGTGAGCCCTCGTTTTGCTTTCCATCCCGGTAATTTTCAAGCGATTGCTGATGCGTTGAATGCTGTTGGCCATGTCGTGGTGGAAAATGTTTTTAATGTTCAAATGTTAGCCTGTTGTCAACAATATGCAGCGCACGTATCGAAACAAATGGATGATGATTATAACCAAGGGAAGTACGATGAAGGTCAAGCTTATGCCTATTTTGGAAGCACGTACAGTTTCCAAGGTGATGAAAAAGGAAATAGGTGTAAGCAAGTTTTTATTGATATGGTGGATAATTCCGGTATTCTTGATTTATATGCCTATCTGATCAAGGGAAATGTGGCCATGATCCATGGCCCTATGTTGCGTTGTGTCAATCCACAATTCCCCGCTAGACACATTGGCATTCATAATGATACGCAGCTGGCCGAATACGTCGAAAACGCTTATCAGCCTAATAACGCTTACTCGATGTGGACTCCACTCGTCGATATTAATCAGCAAACTTCCTCGTTGTTGTTGTTTGGCAAAGGTTGTAGCGTAGGATATCCACCAGGTACCCCACCTGATCGCATTCCGCCCGTTCTTTTGGATGTGAATGCGTTAATGGATTTTAATTATTTGTTCAACAAGGAAGTGGGACATTTGCCAGCACCTGAAGTATGGAAAGTGGATGCAGGAATTCGGTATTGTCAGGAATTAAATAGGGTTATTGAACAATATGATGGTCATGTTTTTGCGCCAACGTTATCCCTAGGAAGTGTTGTTATTTTTACGTCGGATATTTTTCACGGATCTTTTGTCCATCCGGGCGTTGAAAAGCTGCGGCACAGCATCGACATTCGTTTTATTGGGGATTTTAATAAGGATAAGGAATACACGAACAAAGA
>CAYGED010000110.1:1055-4963 GCA_964348555.1 uncultured Coxiellaceae bacterium | reverse complement strand
GGAAATGAAAAAACAAGAAGAAAAACAAGCGCAAATTGAAGCGAGCAAAGCGGATATTACTTGGGGAAGCCAAATTCGTTCTTATGTTCTTGATGATGCGCGCGTCAAAGATTTGCGAACGGGCGTGGAAACGCGAGATACCCAGTCCGTATTGGATGGTGGTATTGATTTATTTATCGAAGCTTCATTAAAGCAGCATGAATAAGGGGGTCGTTGACAATTCGTTGACGAGAAAACAAATGGAGGTATCATCGGTTCAAAAACCCAGTTTTTTTATTTTATTTTTCCTCATCTCATTTGCTTCATTGAGCGCGGTGTTTTATACGCCAGCATTACCCGCGATGACCCGGTTTTTCCACGTGACCAATGCTCAAACTCAGTTGACACTGGTACTTTATTTAGTTGGTTTTGCGCTGGGTCAGTTGAGTTATGGACCCCTCTCCAATCGTTATGGTCGGAAACCCGTATTGTATTTCGGCTTGATCATCGCGATCGTGAGCTCGTTGTTGTGCGCATTGTCGGCGGTGTGGCATCAGTTTTGGTTGCTGCTGGTCTTTCGGTTTTTTCAGGCAGTGGGTTCTTGTGTGGGGATGATGATGAGTTTCACCATCGTAACCGACTACCATAAAAAAGGTGTGGCGAGGATCACCGCGCTACTGATTTTGTCTTTTGCGCTATTGCCACCGTTTGGTACCATGATCGGTGGATTCATCGTTCAGCACATCAATTGGCAAACGTGTTTTTATTTTCTAACGTTTTATGGGATTTTTCTGCTTTTGTTGAGCTTTCGGTTGCCGGAAACGTGCTTGAACGTGGATCATCACGCTTTAAAACTCGGTAATTTGATTCGCGGGTATTTGGCACAATTCAAACATCGACAATTCATGTTGTTGGCGATCACCATGGGGTTTGCCTCTTCCTTTATTTATCTTTTTGCAGCCGAATCGCCATTTATCGGCCTGCATATTATTAAACTTACGCCGAGTGTGTATGGAGTATGGATTTGGCTCACCTATTTGGGCATGATGGCAGGCTCTTTGCTATCGGCGTATTTGTCGCCTCGATTTAAATTGATGCGGCTTGTCAGAATAGGGATTTCCATGATGTTTTTGTTCAGTGTCTTGATGTGGATTGCTTTTATGTTGGGTTGGATCAATGTGTTTAGTTTATTTTTTCCGATGGCCATCAACTTCCTGTTTGAGATATTTGTTTTTTCAAATTCTGCGACACTCGCCACGATGATTTCCGAAAACAAATCGAATGCTTCGGCCGTCATGAATTTTTTCAATGTGGGTATTCCGATGGTGATGGTTCAGTTACTTAGTATGGTGCATGGAATTCACCCCGCCATGATGCCGTTTGTGCTTACGCTGATCATGGCATTTTTGATTGTGTTGTCATTTTTTCTGCGAGTGGAGCACTAGATGAATAAAACCAAGATCGATGAACATGAGATTGAGTGGCATTTTATTCGTGCGAGCGGCCCTGGTGGGCAGAATGTCAATAAAGTGGCGACCGCTGCCCAATTACGCGTGAATATTAAAAAATCCCCTTCGTTGCCGGACGAAGTCAAGTCTCGCTTGATTCAACTGGTGGGTAATCGCATCAACGCAGAAGGTGAGTTGGTTATTACGGCTCGCCGATATCGAACACAAAGACAAAATCGACAGGATGCATTGATGAGGCTTGTGCATTTTGTCGAATTGGCTACACGAGTGCCGAAAAAGCGTAAAAAGACTAAGCCCTCCAAAGCCGCCAAAGAAAAACGATTGGCGGATAAACGTCGGCGATCGGAGCGAAAACGTCTGAGACACCCGGTATAAATTATCTAAGCCTGATAAATGGCATTTAAGTCAAGAGTTTCGCTGTTCGTGAAACTCGTGTAAGTTAGAACTTGGTTAAAAACCCCTGGAGTGATTATGAGTGAAGAAATTCGAGCGAATGATGAACCGGTCGTGGATGAAAATGAACAGATTGCGCAGCGTAAACTGAAGCTCGACAAACTTCGTCAAGCGGGGCAGGCTTATCCAAACGATTTCAAACGTGATCACTTGGCGGCGGATTTGTTGTCGAGCTATGGGAATGTGAGCAACGACACTTTGGAGAGTCAGCCTACTAGCGTTCTTATTGCGGGTCGGATGATGACGCGACGCGTGATGGGTAAAGCGAGTTTTGCGCATCTTCAAGACATGAGTGGTCGTATTCAATTGTATGCCGCTCGTGATCATTTGCCCGAAGGGGTTTACGAAGAATTTAAAACCTGGGATTTGGGCGATATTCTTGGCGTTAAGGGTGAATTATTCAAGACAAAAACAGGTGAATTGACGATTAAGGTCAGTGATATTCGACTGCTCGTCAAAGCGCTTCGTCCCATGCCAGATAAGTTTCACGGTTTGCACGATCATGAGCAACGTTTTCGGCAACGGTATTTAGACTTAATCGTAAACCAAAAATCACGAGACATTTTTGATGCTCGAGCAAAGATAGTCTCTGGGATACGAGCGTTTTTAGATCACGCTGGGTTTAGAGAAGTTGAAACGCCGATGATGCACCCGATGGCGGGTGGAGCGGCTGCTCGTCCGTTTGAAACGCATCACAATGCCATGGACATGGATTTGGTGCTTCGGATCGCGCCGGAACTTTATTTAAAGCGTTTAGTGGTCGGTGGATTTGAAAAAGTGTATGAAGTGAATCGCAATTTTCGCAATGAAGGCATTTCGACGCGCCATAATCCCGAATTCACGATGCTTGAGTTTTATCAAGCCTATGCCACCCATGAAGATTTAATGGCGTTGACGGAAAAATTAATGCGTGAATTGGCACAACGCGTCTTGGGTAAGCAGCCGATCGTGTTTCAAGGGACGACCATTGATTTAAATAAACCGTTTACGCGAATGACGTTGCGGGATTCCATTTTATCGTTCAATCCCGATTTAAAACCGGAGCAAATTGATCACCTTGATAAAGCAAAAGCCTTAGCGAAAGAGTTTGAAATCGCCATGCCGAGCCATTATGGGCTGGGTAAAATCCAAATGGAAATTTTCGAGAAAAAAGTTGAAAAGAAATTGTTGCAGCCCACCTTCATCACGCAGTTCCCCAAAGAAGTTTCTCCTTTGTCGAGAGCGAACGACGAGGATGACTTTGTCACTGATCGCTTTGAATTTTACGCAGGCGCTCAAGAAATCGCGAATGGGTTTTCGGAATTGAATGATCCTGAAGATCAAGCCGCTCGTTTTCGTGAACAATTGCGCTCAAAAGAAGCGGGCGATTTGGAAGCGATGAATTACGATGAAGATTATATCACCGCCTTAGAATATGGATTGCCACCAACGGCGGGTGAAGGTATTGGCATCGATCGCTTGGTCATGCTTTTCACGGATAGCCCCTCGATTCGCGATGTTATCCTTTTCCCGTTACTTCGGTCGAAGTGATGAGCTTGTTTAGGTTATTATTTGTGTGCTATGGCTTAGAGCCTGTAACGTCAAACAATCGATTGTTGCCGAGGAAAATTCCGTCATTATTTTCAATAGCGCTGTCGTGAATGACGGCGAGAATTTCAAAACCCGAAGTACTTTTCGCTATTTCTGCAATGTTTCCAATGGGAGTCCCTTTGTTGGTTAATTCGTCCCCGACGTGAAGCACATCAGCGTTGACGCGAGCCCGGTACAAGTGTCGCTTTAATTGGCCGAGGTTTTCCGTTCGCGCAATAATTTCTTGCCCAACGTAGCAGCCTTTCTTGAAACTAACACCGCCCCATTGTTGTAAATTAATCATCTGTGGGATAAATAATCCGCTGGACTCTGGATAAATCCAAACAAATCCGGTTTCAATATTAAATGCCTGCCATTCCATTGCCGATGTGTGGGGAACCTTTGGAAAATGTAGGGGTTCGCCGATTAATAAGAACG
>CAYGED010000110.1:0-1045 GCA_964348555.1 uncultured Coxiellaceae bacterium | reverse complement strand
GCCCCACGTATTCATGATGCGATTGTGCATTTTCGCCGATGCTGACTTTTGCAAACACCACGTATTTTCGAAGATGATCCATTGTTTTTTCGCAAAGGCTTTTGGGTAGCAGGAGGTGAAACGCATTTTCAGAACGCCAGAGCAGGAAGGAAACCATCATTCGACCTTTCGGATCACAGATGGCTCCGGGCAAACTTTTTTGTTCCGTGGCTAGGCGAATATCGCAGGTGACTTGGCCTTGTAAGAATTTTTCGGCGTCGGGTCCCGAGACAGAAATTTGCGTGAAGTGATCGAGGTTAAATAATTGCGCATTCATGGCCGTCATGCCTTCTTTAATTGGGCGGCAAAAGGGTTTCATTAGACCACATCGGTTGGTGCTTGCCAATCGAAGGTGGTGAAGAGGCTCTTGATTGGCGTTCGGTAACATCTTGCGAAGTGATTGGTACTTGCGTTAGAGTAGCAGCTTTATTCAATATGAATGGAGTTTTCCCATGTCTGGAGAATTGTTTCACGATGCGATTTCTCAACTTTCTCAAGCGGTTAATTATTCCCACGCCGACCCCGAGACTGTGGAGCGGCTCAAAGAAGCTCAACAGAGCTTGATCGTTTCCATACCGGTTCGTATGGATGATGGTTCGCTTAAGATTTTCCAAGGCTATCGGGTTCGCCATAATGACAGCCGAGGCCCAACGAAGGGCGGTATTCGGTTTCACCCCAACGTGACGCTGGATGAGGTAAAAACCTTGTCGTTTTGGATGACCTTGAAATGTGCGTTAGTGGGTTTGCCATTTGGTGGCGGAAAGGGCGGTATCACGGTCGATCCGAAAAAATTATCGCGCATGGAGATTGAGCGTTTAAGTCGGGGTTATATCGAACAAATCGCGAATTTTATTGGACCGCACACCGATATTCCCGCGCCCGATGTGTATACGAATCCCCGCATCATGGGCTGGATGATGGATGAATATTCGAAGATTGTTCGCAGTCATAGTCTTGGCGTGATCACGGGTAAACCCGTGGAGTTAGGGGGCAGTTTGGGGCGAGA
>CAYGED010000109.1:278-5035 GCA_964348555.1 uncultured Coxiellaceae bacterium | reverse complement strand
AGAATAAATCCGAAAATCCCGTATTCCGCTTCGCTTCATACGGGCTACTTACTTTCACAGCCGAATCGCGGGGACCCCAAGGCCATGGGATGACAAAATACGACAATGTCGGCTTCAATTCTACAGTTATCCTTGCTAATATGTAGAACTCTTGGCACACACAATCGGGAGGAGATCCGAATGAAACGACTATTGATAACTGCACTGGGAACGGCAGTTTTTATGGCGACGACAGCTCAAGCCGCTGTTTCGTTAAAAACGGAACAAGATAAATTGAGCTATTCGATGGGAGTGATGACCGGCAGGGCATTTAAATCTCACCAAATTGAAATTGATCCACAAACCTTTGCAGCGGGTTTAACGGATGGATACAACGGTGGAAAAACGCAAATGACCGATGCTGAAATTCATCAAAGCCTACAAAATTTTCAAAAAGAATCCATGAAAAAAATGGAAGCAAAAATGAAAGAAATGAGCGAAGCGAATGCGAAAAAAGCAAAAGCCTTTTTTGCCGATAATAAAAATAAGCCGGGAGTGCTAGCACTGGCCGATGGCTTGCAATACAAAGTGATTGAAGCCGGCAAAGGCGATAGCCCAACAGCCAAAGACACCGTGACCGTGAATTACGAAGGTCGACTGCTGGACGGCAAGGTATTCGATAGCTCCTACAAGCGTGGGAAGCCCGCGACCTTTCCAGTGACTGGAGTTATCAAGGGTTGGCAAGAAACATTAGTGCTCATGAAGCCAGGCGCCACCTGGGAAATTTATGTTCCTGCGCAGTTGGCTTACGGCGCGCAAGGTGTTCCAGGCGTTATTGGCCCGAATGAGGCTTTGATTTTCAAAGTCAATTTGATTTCGGTGCAAAAGAAGAAGTAATGAAAATTCCCCCGCGGCTTCGCGGGGGATTAAATACCCCGTAGCAAGCCACGGGGTATTTCCTGTATTATTTCGCTCTACGCGAAGCCAATTTGCGTAGAGCGACTCAAGGGGAGCATCCACATTGCTATGCTGTTTTTGCAAGGTTCGCAAGCGTATACCTCATTTCGTCTGCAACAAATACAGTCTCGCTTAACCAAACAAAATATTCCGATCACGCAGATTCAAGCCTCATGGGGTTATTTTATCGATGTTGTGTCGACACTCGATGACGACGAGCGTCAGCGTTTGGCCGTGTTGCTTCCCAACGCGCAATACAAAACGCTTCCCTCTTCCCTGTCGGATCTCGCTTTTTGGGTTGTGCCCCGTCTCGGAACGATTTCACCGTGGTCTTCGAAAGCCACTCATATTGCGCATAATTGCGAATTGAAGAAAATAAACCGGATCGAACGTGGCATTTATTATCAAATTGTGCGGAGTGAAAAAAAAGATGACCCGCGCATCAAAGAGGCGTTTCACGATCCGCTAACCGAATCGATTGTGTTGCCATCGGATGATTTTAAAAAATTATTTCAGCGACCGGCAGCGACAACGTATCAGGAAATACCTCTTTTAACTCAGGGTGAGTCAGCTTTGTTAGCGGCCAATCAGCAATTGGGTTTGGCCTTAAGCGAATCGGAAATTCAATATTTACTGAAATCCTTTAAACGGTTAAGACGTAACCCGACAGACGTTGAGCTCATGATGTTTGCACAAATTAATTCAGAGCATTGTCGGCATAAAATTTTTAATGCGAACTGGATTATTGATCAAAAACAAAAAGAAAAATCTTTATTCTCGATGATTCGGCATACGCATGCGTCCAATCCCAATTCGGTCTTAGTCGCCTACCGTGACAACGCAGCGGTTATTGAAGGACGTGAAGTGAATTATTTCGCGAGCGATCCCCATCAACATCATTACCACAGTAAAAAAGAGCCGATTCACATCGTTTTTAAAGTCGAAACACACAATCACCCGACGGGTATTTCACCTTTTCCAGGTGCTGCCACGGGTAGCGGTGGTGAAATTCGCGATGAAGCGGCGACGGGTCGTGGAGCGCAAAGTTGCGCTGGTTTGACGGGCTTTTCCGTGTCGCATTTGCATATTCCGGACTTCGCGCAGCCTTGGGAAACTTGCGTGGGCCAGCCCAAGCACATGGCTTCTTCTTTAACGATTATGTTGGAGGGACCGATTGGCGCAGCTTCGTTTAATAATGAGTTTGGTCGTCCCGCGATTGCTGGTTATTTTCGTACGCTCGAAACAAATTTGCCGAGCGATTATGGTTATATTTGTCGGGGTTATCACAAACCCATTATGATTGCCGGTGGCATTGGACGCATTCGTGCTTCACAAGTGCAAAAAGAATCAATTCCGAAAGACGCTTTGCTCATCGTGTTAGGAGGCCCTGCAATGGCGATCGGTTTAGGGGGTGGTTCGGCGTCCTCTTTAACAACGGGTATTTCTGATCACGCGCTGGATTTTGCTTCAGTGCAACGCGCTAATCCTGAAATGCAACGACGCGCGCAAGAAGTCATTAATACCTGTGTTTCCATGGGAAAAGACAATCCGATTTTAAGTATTCACGACGTGGGCGCCGGTGGTCTTTCGAATGCATTGCCGGAATTAGTCAGAGACAGTGCTCGTGGTGCGGAGATTGAATTGCGTCAAATTCCGAATGACGAGCCGAGTATGTCGCCATTAGCGATTTGGTGTAATGAAGCCCAGGAGCGTTTTGTGTTGGCAATCAAGAAAGATTCGCTGCAATTTTTTCAACGCATTGTCGATCGCGAACGTTGTTTATTCGCTGTTGTTGGTCACGCAACCGACGATAAAGCATTGCGCGTCACGGATAAATTATTTAAAAATACGCCAATTGATTTGCCTTTGTCCTTGTTATTCGATGACATGCCGCGACTGTCGTGTAAAGATCAGCGCGTCATGCCAACACACGCAATTTTAAAAACGAACGAGATCGATTTATCCGATGCAATTAAACGCGTGTTGCAATACCCGTGCGTCTCCGATAAAAGTTTTTTGATCACGATTGGCGATCGTTCCGTGGGTGGATTGGTGGGGCGTGATCAAATGGTGGGTCCTTGGCAAGTGCCCGTGTCGGATGTCAGTGCGGTTCTGGATGATTTTGTGGGTTATACGGGTCAGGCCTTAGCGATGGGCGAGCGTGCGCCGATTGCGTTGACGCATCAAGCGGCTTCGGCACGCATGGCCGTCGGCGAAGCCATTACCAATATCGCCGCAGCGCCGATCACACACTTAGCACAAATCGTTTTATCGGCCAACTGGATGGCGTCTTCGGATTATCCGGGTGAGGGCGCGGGTTTGTATGACGCCGTGCAAGCGATTGCGCTGGAACTGTGTCCTGCCCTTGAAATTGGTATCCCAGTGGGAAAAGATTCTTTATCGATGCGCACAACATGGAAAGACAAAGGGCAACGGCGAAGTGTCACCTCGCCGCTATCCTTGGTTATTTCAGCGACCGCACCGGTGACGGATATTCGAAAAATAATGACACCGCAACTGCGAACCGATATTTCAGACACGCAATTAATTTTAATTGATTTAGGCGAAGGGGTAAATTTATTGGGTGGCTCCTGTCTTGCTCAGACGTATAATTTATTAGGCAAAAAACCACCGGATGTTGATGATCCTGTGTTGCTCAGAAATTTTTTCAATGCCATCCAATCGCTCAATAGAAAAAATTTGCTTTTGGCGTATCACGATCGATCCGATGGTGGATTACTGGCGACGATTTGTGAAATGGCTTTTGCGTCGCACGTGGGGATATCGCTTGATTTAAGTCAGCTTAGCCGAAATCCAACCGCGGCGCTTTTTACCGAGGAATTGGGCGCAGTCGTTCAAGTGAAAAATCAAGATCTCGAGACTGTATTTGACATATTAAAATCGCATCAATTGGATCATGCCAGTCACCGTGTCGGCGAACCGAATCAGGACGATCGATTGATCATTCGTTATCACGATAACTGTTTATTTGAAGAAGAACGAATAACCTTGCACCGATGGTGGAGTGAGACCAGTTATCGTTTACAAGCGTTGCGTGACAACCCGACATGCGCTGAGCAAGAATACGATCAGTTGCTCCAAAAAAATAATGCAGGATTGGTTGCAACACTCACGTTTGATCCCAACGAAAATGTGGCTGCGCCTTTCCTACATCAACAATTGCGTCCTCGCGTGGCCATTCTGCGTGAGCAAGGCATCAACGGTTACTTGGAAATGGCGGCGGCTTTTCATTACGCTGGCTTTGAAAGCGTGGACGTGCACATGAGTGATTTGCTGCAGGGTCGTGTCAATTTAGCGGATTTTACAGGCTTGGTCGCTTGCGGTGGGTTTTCCTATGGTGATGTGTTAGGGGCGGGGCGAGGTTGGGCGCAATCGATTTTGATGCACTCGAAAATTCGCGATGCATTCTCAGCGTTTTTTTCGCGTAGTGATACGTTTTCTTTGGGCGTTTGTAACGGTTGTCAGATGTTTTCCCAGTTAAAAGCCATTATTCCAGGTGCTTCACATTGGCCGACGTTTGAAAAAAACGAGTCGGAGCAATTTGAGGCCCGATTATCACTCGTTAAAGTGCCTCCCTCTCCGTCGATTTTTTTCAAGGGAATGGAAAACACAGAGATGCCCATTGTGGTTGCACACGGCGAAGGGCGCGTGTCGTTTGAAAAAACGGATCATTATCGAATGGCCGTGGATCAATCGTTAATTGCGTTAGCGTACGTAGATTCAAATGGGCAACCGACAGAGCAATACCCCAATAATCCACCAAAAACCTTCAAATCAAACAACCCAGCCAAAAATCATGT
>CAYGED010000109.1:0-268 GCA_964348555.1 uncultured Coxiellaceae bacterium | reverse complement strand
TAACAGGACTCACTACCACGGACGGTCGTGTGACGATACTCATGCCTCACCCAGAACGTGTTTTCCGCACGGTTCAATTGTCGTGGCATCCAGCGGATTGGGACGAGCGAAGTCCCTGGATGCGTTTATTCGAAAACGTGCGCGCTTTTGTAGGGTAACCTAATGAACCATAGAATATCGTCGAGCAAAAGTCCCAGGAACCCATTATTTTTTTACAATAAAAGATGGTGAAATTAATTTTGCAAAGAAAAGCTTTGATGAATAATAT
>CAYGED010000108.1:0-5081 GCA_964348555.1 uncultured Coxiellaceae bacterium | reverse complement strand
GCTTTATTTTTGGGATGCGATGGTGCCGGTGCTCCGCGCGCTGATGATGCTGGCGATTGGGATTGAAGCATTTACGGGTGGCCTTGAACATCAGCAACACGGAGGCCGTTGGATTGGCGCTTACGTCAGTCAGCAAGCGTCAGCAAGTTACTCGATGCAATAAATCGTTTTGAAATAACGATGGCTATGATAGCTAAAATAGCCCCTGAAAAAACATCCGTTAAATAATGCCAACCCAGCAACAACGTGGACGCAATGACAAGCGCATTGATGCCTATCAACGGATAAAAAAGCCATTTAATACGGCGAACCGCGTAACACAATAAAATGCACCAAACAACATGAAAAGATGGGAAAGCAATTAAACCACCATCCCCTGTCGTCACCGAAAGGTAGTGATGAATTTCATAAAATTTAAGTGCGGTGTGATGCTCAGAGAGTAAAAAATAAGGATTGTGAATAATGGATACCGGGGCGGATGTTGGGAAAAAGTAATAGCATAATCCGCCGATGAAAATTGACACCAGCATGGTGATAAACAACAATTGGATTTGCTTTTCAGCCTCAATCCATGCCAATGCCAACGGGAGCAAAAGCATTTCAACGTTTAAAAATTCGTAAACGAACTCAAGACACTGCTTTATTATTGTGTGCCGTGAGGTCCAGGCCATGAGTGCAGTTGTGTTAAAACCAATGAATTGATCAGCGTGTAAAAGTGCATGGTCGATCGTTGGAAAAGGCGTAAATTGTATCCCATCCGTCAACACGGCAAACGCGATTGCTAAAAAGAAATAGGTGCAATAGGTTTTCGTGAAGAAGGCCAGGCGAGGTGACTTTTCACGAAAACGCATCGCAAAGATCAATACGGCCAGCACCAGGGGCACAAGGTAAAGCCACCGATCGGGCAGATAATGAAAACCAGGGTAACGTGTCGCGCTAGCATTAAGCGCCAGAGTGAAGCAGCCCAACAAAAAAACGAGAAAGGTAAGGCCAGCCACCAGGCGATCAACGCCGGTAACTCGTTGTATAAAAAAACTTTTAATCTCGTCCTTCCAATTAAGAGCATTAAGGACGTTCAGACCAAATATGCGCATGATTGGAGTATAATGGCCAAACCTTAAAGAAACATTAAAAATACCCCCGCAGCTCAAGTAGGTTGGGCTAAGCCTTCGCAAAGCCCAACAAATATCAGAAGTAGGTTGGACTAAGCCTTCGCAAAGCCCAACAAATATTAAAAGTAGCTTGGCTAATGGCCGCTGAGTTTCTTCTGGACTTGAGCAATCATCGACAACAAAGCTTGGCTGTCTTTACTACCCGGCGGGAATAACGGAATTAATTTTTCCCAAAAATGAATCGCTATTTTATAATTTCCTTTATTGTAGGCATCGATAGCAAATAAATTAATTGCGTTGATATCAAAAGGATGCTGACTCAAAACCGATTGTAACAGTTGTTTCGCCTCTCGGTTTAATTGGCGGTTATTATAAAAAAATAATGCTTCTGCGTAAGTGGTTGAGTAGGTTGTGTTAGCTAGGTCATAAAAATGGGCCTGCCGCAACGCATTTACCGCTTCAGCGTAACGATCCAATGACAAATAAAGTCGTCCCAACAAAAACCAACCTTTAGGACTATTGGGGTGCGCCTTGAGGTGTGCTTTTAATCGGTCAACCACTTCTTCCGGCGATTGGATGGATGCCATCGCCAATTTTACCTGCCTAGCCTCTTTTTGTAAAAACCAGTAATGCCATTCCTGTTTGGCTGTCCCTAAATAAAAATAAAATGACATCGCGCAGACTGGAAAAGCAATAAAAATTGAAGCCACTGCTCGATAGCGTTTTTCTCGAAGCAAGGGAAAAATAACCATCCCCATCGCCACTAACGTCAATAAAATCAACCCTATCAAAAAAATCAGCGCCATTGGTTATCGTCTCGAATAATGCCTGACCACAAAAAATAAAATCATCACGGCCAGAATTAAAAATACAAACGGACCAAACCACAAGACATAGGTTTCACCAACAAAAGGTGGTTTAAATAAAACGAAGTCTCCATATCGATCCACCATATAATTCACAATTTTTCGATTCGACTGCCCCTCTCGAACCATCACATAAATCGCCTGGCGCAAATCACTCGCCAATGGCGCTTCGGAAGAAGCCAAATCTTCATTTTGACAAACCAAACATCGAAAACGCATGATCAGCTGATTAAAACGTTTTGCCTGAGAAGCATCTGGAAAAGGATATCGATCAATCGCATTAACATTCTCGGATTTTTTTTCCAATTGTTTAATTTGAGGGAGCATGACGGTATTCCAAACCTTCGTTGATATCGGACCAATATATTTATAGCGAATAATTCCCGACGGATCGATCAGATAAGTTTCGGGTGTTCCATAGACACCCAAATCGATACCAAGCAAGCCTTTCCAATCATCAATAATCAACGAATAGGGATTGCCATACTGTTGAAGCCAACGGATTGCCGCTTTTCGGTGATCTTTGTAATCCAGCCCGATTAATTTTATTTTTTTTGTATTGGCGATATCCATCAAAATCGGGTGCTCGACTTCACAAGACAAACACCAGGTTGCAAATACGTTTAGCAATGTAATATGACCAAGAAAATCTTTTTGCGTGATAAATTGTTTTTGCTTATTTACCGAGCGCTCGCGAAACAGCGGTAATGGTTTATTTAACAACGGCGAGTCAATGCGATGTGGATTTAAGTGCAACCCGAACCACAGCAGCAATCCAATAACAATAAAGATCAAAAGCGGAAGTAAAAAACGAATCCGATAAATCATCTCATTCACTCCTTTTTTCGACACCGTTTTGATGACAGGGAGACAACCCCACCCATGATCATTAAAAACCCACCAAACCAGATCCAACGCACAAAAGGCTTGTAATAAATTCGGAATCCCCAAACGTTATCATTCAAGGGTTCGCCTAATGCAACATAAATATCACGAAAAACGCTTGCATCAATCGCCGTTTTCGCGATCGTCGTTTGCGAAACACGGTAAAAACGTAATTCCGGATGCAACGCCGCAATCACTTTACCCGACCGATAAAGCTGCAAATCTCCAACAACACCAGAATAATTTGGCCCGTTCAATTTATCAATAGCGTTAAAAACCAATTGGTAAGGGCCAATGGATAGCGAGCCACCTTCTCTCATTGTCACGTCACGCTCCACGCTATAAGTCGTCGTCAACACAATCCCCATCAGCGTTACCGCCACCCCCGCGTGAGCAAAAACCATCGACCATTGACTTCGCCGCCAAGCCAACCAACGAATTTGAAATGCATTATTCATCAATATCCAAAAAGCCAACGATAAACCTAAACAAGCCGACCAGTGAAAAGAAGCACCCACAAGCCAAGGCCCTAAGCATCCCAACATTGTGACGAGCAATAAAGTTAAGATAAATCGTTTCCACAACAAATGGGGACTACGATATTCCCAATAGAAATAAGGAGCAATGCCCATTAAAAAAAATAATGGCGCCATGATAGGAATAAAAACGAGATTAAAATAAGGGGCACCTACCGAAAGTTTCCCAAGCCCAAGCGCATCGATAATTAAAGGATAAAGTGTTCCCAAAAGAACAGTGATCATGGCAATAAATAGCAAAAGATTATTTCCCAGTAGCATGACTTCGCGCGACCAAAAACCAAAAAAACCTTTACTCACTATTTTTTTCGCACGCCAAGCATATAAAAATAGCGAACCACCCACGACAATTGTCAAAAACTGTAGAATAAATGCGCCCCGTTTTGGATCAACAGCAAAGGCGTGAACGGAAATTAAAACACCGGAACGCACTAAAAACGTTCCGAGTAAACTTAATGAAAAAGCAAACACCGCCAATAAAACGGTCCAGGCTTTAAAAACATTTCGCTTTTCAGTCACAATCAACGAATGTATCAATGCGGTGCCCGCCAACCACGGCATAAATGAGGCATTTTCAACCGGATCCCAAAACCACCAACCACCCCAACCGAGCACGCGATACGACCACCAGCTACCCAACACAATTCCCAACGTGAGAAAACACCATGCCACGATCGTCCAAGGTCGAGTCCACTTGGCCCAAACCGCATCAAGGCGTCCACTCAACAATGCAGCGATTGCAAATGCAAACGCCACCGAAAATCCAACATAACCCATGTACAACATCGGCGGATGACTCACCAAACCCGGGTCTTGCAAAAGCGGATTTAAGTCATTTCCGTTCAACGGAATATTAGGAAGTAACCGCAAAAAAGGATCCGACGTCGTTAATAGAAATAAATAAAACCCAATAGCAATCAACGCTAACACTGCTAGTACTCGGGCCAACATATCCAGCGGGAGCGATCGACTCCAGACGCTCACTGCCGCCATCCAAATCGTCAAGATAAATACCCATAAAAGCAAAGAACCTTCATGCGCCCCCCAAATTGCGCAAAATCGATAAATCCAAGGAAGTTGTGTATTAGAATTTTCAGCGACATACGCAACAGAGAAATCATTACTTAAAAACGCATAACCCAAGATAAAAAAACTAATCGATACAAAAAACAGTTGCCCCATCGCGGCATATCGCGCTAGCTGCATGTAGGGCCCAACATTTCGGGAAGCGCCCAGCAACGGAAAAACCACTTGCGTGATGGCAAGACAGAGCGCAAGAACTAATGCGTAGTGACCCAATTCAACAATCATCGTTTCTCATTTATCGAGGTTTGTATTTTGCATCATGTTTTGCGAGCACTTGATCAGCCACAAAAACACCGGCCTGATTCAAATGCCCTTGTGTTACCAACCCTTGCCCTTCTCTAAACAAAGCTGGCAATATACCGTAATAGTAAACGGGAATTTCATGGTGCCCATCACCTAAATCGAAATTGACACTTAAGCTATTGGATTGATGCCAAACACTGCCCATTTTAACAATTCCACCCAAGCGTATCTCACGACCAGAAGGCATTTTTTCAGCCAATAATTGGGTGGGCGTATAATAAAGATTGATATTCTGTCGAAGCGCATATAAAACCAAACCCATGGCAGAACCTACGCCAAAAACAATACCCAGA
>CAYGED010000107.1:0-5085 GCA_964348555.1 uncultured Coxiellaceae bacterium | reverse complement strand
CACTTTTTCAACTTCGACCAAGCACATTCGGCAATTCGCAGCCGTGGTTAGCTTTCGGTGATAGCAAAAGCGAGGAATATAGATGCCGATCTCGTCCGCCGCTTCGATGATCGACGTACCATCCTCAACCGCTAGTTTTTTGCCATCAATTTCGATTTCTACCATGGAATCATCCCATCTTAATGTGCTTCATGAAGACATTTACCCTGCTTCACGTGATAGTCGAATTCTTCATAAAAATGTTTCAACATGCCACCCACTGGCCAAGCAATCGCCTCACCAAATGCACAAATCGTTCGACCTTCTATTCCTTTTGCGACACGCTTCAATTGATCCAAATCTTTTTGCGTGCCTTCGCCTTTTTCAATTTGGTGCACCAATCGATAAACCCAACCGCTACCCTCACGACACGGCGTACACTGACCACAAGATTCATGCATGTAAAATTTAGAAATTCGCTCTAATACACGCACCATACACGTGTTTTGATCTATCACCATGACACCCCCGGATCCCAACATCGAACCCGCTTGTGCCAAACTATCAAAATCCATGTTCACTTTCATGATGATGTCGGCGGGCAACACCGGCATGGAGCTACCGCCTGGAATCACCGCCTTGAGTGTCGAGCCTTCGCGCATTCCACCCACTAAATTCAGCAGCTCAGCAAAAGGAGTCCCCAACGGAAGCTCATAATTACCGGGCTTCATCACATGACCACTGACACTAAAAATTTTTGTCCCCCCATTTTTAGCGGGACCCAAACCAGCAAACCATTTACCGCCTTTTTCTAAAATCACTGGCACTGAGGCATAAGTTTCAGTGTTATTAATATTTGTTGGCCGACCATATAAACCAAAATTGGCTGGAAATGGCGGCTTAAATCGAGGCCATCCGCGTTTTCCTTCCAACGCATTCATCAAGGCTGTTTCTTCGCCACAAATATACGCACCCGCACTGAAGTGATTAAAGATTTCAATGTCAATTCCAGAATCCAAGGCATTTTTTCCAATTAACCCCGCCTTTTCTGCCTCATGAAGTGCTTCCTCACATCGTTGAAATGGCTCCCAAAATTCTCCACGCAAAAAGTTATAGCCCACCGTTGCTCCCACGGTATAACACGCAATCGCCATGCCCTCGAGAACTTGGTGTGGATTGTAACGCAAAATATCGCGATCTTTAAACGTTCCCGGCTCACTTTCATCCGAATTACAAATCACGTATTTTTGCCCTGGGATATCGCGAGAAATGAAGCTCCATTTTAATCCCGTCGGAAATCCTGCGCCGCCTCTGCCTCGCAAAGAAGCCTCTTTTATTTCATTGATAATTTGTTCGGGCGGCGTTTTCTCTTTTAATATTTTTCGCAATATTTGATAACCACCCACACTCTCATAAGACTTGAGCGCCCAGGGCTGATCCAAATGCAAGGTGCGATAACAAACTGCGTTAAGCAACATGGGAACCCTCTCCCCTGTCGAGATCATCAATGATCGCCAGCATTTTTTCCGGCGTTAATCGTTCATGATAAACTTGATCATTGACTTGGCACATGGGAGCGCCACCACAAGCCGCCATGCATTCCACTTCGCGCAAGGTAAATTTTCCATCGGCGGTCGTCTCATCAAAACCAACACCCAAGCGTTTTTTCAAGCATAAAACAATCTCATCGGAGCCCATTAAAAAACAGGCGACATTGGTGCAAATGCTGATTTTGTGAGCGCCGATCGGTTTTAAATTGTAGAGATCGTAAAAGGTAGCCACCTCGTAAACGGCAATGCGCGGCAAATCGAGATAATCCGCTAAGGCATTCATCGCCGCTTCACTCAACCAGCCATTATTTTGTTTTTGCACGAATAACAAAGCGGGAATGACCACTGATCGTTTTTGATCGGATGGATATTTTGTCAGCCAGTGATCAATTTCTCTTTTGACCTTATCGCTTAACACAAATTTTTCGTTTTCACCTGCCATCACCGATCGATCTCACCAAATACCACATCCATACTGGAAATAATGGCCACAAGATCCGCAACCATGTGCCCACGCGTCATTTCATCAATGGCGGCCAAATGCGGGTAACTCGCTGCACGTATTTTTACGCGATAAGGCTTGTTCGCACCATCAGAAATAATATAAACACCAAATTCCCCTTTCGGGTGCTCGATCGCTGCGTAGGCTTCACCTTTGGGTACGTGATACCCTTCGGTAAACAATTTAAAATGATGTATCAGCGATTCCATGTCACGCTTCATCACTTCACGACCTGGAGGAACAATCTTAGCATCCTCAATCACGACAGGACCGGGATTATTGCGCAACCATTCGACACATTGGCGAATAATACGGTTTGATTGACGCATTTCTTCAACACGCACGAGATAACGATCATAACAATCACCATTTTTTCCGATGGGAATATCAAAATCAACATCGGCGTAAGCGGCGTAAGGCTGTTTTTTTCGAAGATCCCACTCAACACCGGAAGCACGTAACATAGGTCCTGTAAATCCCAGCTGTAAGGCACGCTCCGGCGACACAGCGCCAATCCCCACCGTTCGTTGCTTCCAAATTCGATTATCGGTCAACAAACTTTCGTATTCATCAATGCATTTTGGAAAACGGTTTGTGAAATCCCAAATAAAATCCAGCAACGATCCTTCTCGCGCTTGATTCATTTTCTTCACGGCCTTTTTCCCGTGCCATTTCGACGGTTTATACTTCGGCATCGAATCCGGTAAATCACGATAAACACCACCAGGTCGATAATACGTCGCGTGCATGCGCGCACCAGAAACGGCTTCGTAGGTGTCCATCAAATCTTCCCGCTCGCGAAAACAATAGAGAAACACCGTCATCGCCCCAACATCAAGCGCGTGCGCCCCCAACCACAACAAATGATTCAAAACACGAGTGATTTCGTCAAACATCACACGAATGTATTTCGCACGAATCGGCGCCTCAATTCCCAATAATTTCTCAATCGCCATCACATAGCTGTGTTCATTGCACATCATCGATACATAATCCAATCGATCCATGTAGCCGATGCTTTGATTATAGGGCTTGCTTTCGGCCAACTTTTCGGTCGCGCGGTGCAGCAATCCGATATGCGGATCAATTCGTTGAATCACTTCCCCATCCACTTCAATCACCAATCGCAACACGCCGTGCGCGGCGGGATGCTGCGGACCAAAATTCAAGGTGTAATTACGAAGCTCAGACATGCTTTTCTTCTTTATCCACTAAATAACGGTGATCTTGCCGAATCACTTTGGGTACTAACACACGCGGTTGAATGCTCACGGGCTCATAAACACAACGTTGCTGCGCGGCATCATAGCGAAGCTCCACTTCACCAATCAACGGGAAATCTTTGCGAAACGGGTAGCCCACAAAACCATAATCCGTTAAGAGGCGACGCAAATCCGGATGACCGTCAAAAACGATACCATATAAATCGAACGCTTCACGTTCATACCAATTCGCCGACTCCCATAAATGAACCACTGAAGGAACGAGCGGCGGCTCTCCTTCCACAAACACTTTAAGCCGAACGCGCTGATTATTACTCAATGAAAGCAAATGATAAACCACCGCAAATCGAGGTTTATTCCACGGAATGATTTGCTCCTGCATGCCTTGCACATAACCGCGACTAAACCCACTCGTCGTGGTTTCTTCCGTTCGCCAGTGGCTGATGCCATAATCCAAAAAATCAACACCGCAAAGATCCAATAAAATCTCAAAATTAAACGGTGATTCATCGCGCAATGCTTTTGCGACTTCAATTAAATTCACCAAACTTAATTCAACCGTTGGAATGCCCACAATACTTTCAACAGCATCTATCTTCGATTTAAAATGATCCTGAAGGGATTCAATGAGCGATGTCTTGTCGTTCATGATCATCCTCTCCCACGGCCTTTGCGATCGATCACGTGACGACGTTTGATCTTATTCTGCAGCTGTATGACCCCATACATCAGCGCCTCTGCGGTGGGTGGACACCCCGGCACATAAATATCGACTGGCACAATGCGATCGCACCCGCGCACGACGGAATAAGCGTAATGATAATACCCACCTCCATTGGCACACGATCCCATTGAAATCACCCATCGCGGCTCAGCCATTTGATCGTAAACTTTTCGCAGTGCAGGCGCCATTTTATTGCACAGTGTTCCCGCCACAATCATCACATCGGATTGACGGGGGCTGGGTCGAAACAACAATCCAAAACGATCCAAGTCATAACGCGATGAGGCACACTGCATCATCTCAACCGCGCAGCAAGCGAGCCCAAAAGTCATCGGCCAAAGCGACCCTCCTCGCGCCCATTCGATTAATTGCTCCACAGAAGTCAGAAAAAAACCATTTTGATTTAGCGCTTGTTTCATAGCTTCAATAACTCTTAACTGTGCTAACCTGGGTTAACGGGAAAACCCAACGCCTATTCCCATTCTAAAGCCCCACGCTTCCACTCGTAGATAAAACCAATGATTAAAATGCCGAGAAAAAGCATCATCGCCCAAAAACCCATCCAACCGATATGGCGCAACACAACGGCCCACGGAAACAAGAACGCCGTCTCTAAATCGAAAATGATAAATAGAATCGCCACTAAATAGAATCGAACATCGAAAGGCAATCGAGCATCTTCAAATGCTTCAAAACCACACTCATAGGGCGACAGCTTTGCTTTGTCCGGTCGACGAGGGCCCAATAAAAATCCCAGCATCACCGCCGCAAGTCCAACAATAATTCCAATGCCAATAAAAACTAAAACCGAAAAATAGTTCGATAGCATTCTTTGTCCTTATGTAATTTTGATTATTCTACCGCATTGCAAGATGAAGTGCAGTATTGGCTGAAATATACCCACTTCACTTGAAGTAGCCTTTGAAGTTTTCAAATAAGTAGGGAAGCCGCCTCCGATCTTTAACGTCCGCAACCCCGTGCTAAACAAAATGATTGAGCAAAACGCCACAAGATTCTTAAAATTCAATTAAAAATCGGTATTTTTGAATGCCTCTAACCCTTTTAGCTTTTAATCCCCGATGAGCTTGTTAAAATCGTAGGTTGGGC
>CAYGED010000106.1:0-5113 GCA_964348555.1 uncultured Coxiellaceae bacterium | reverse complement strand
AAAAAAAAGGAATCACGCCTGAAGCATTAATTGCCCAAGTCTACAATGAACATGTCCGTGATTTTGCTGACTTTCACATCAGCTTCGATAACTTTTACACGACACATTCTCCCGAGAATCGCGAGCTGTCTGAATTAATTTACCAACGATTAAAAGACAACGGCGATATCTTTACAAAAACAATCTCGCAAGCCTACGATCCAGTTAAAAATATATTTTTACCGGATCGTTTTATTCGCGGCACCTGCCCACGTTGCGGCACGGAGGACCAGTATGGCGATAATTGCGAAGCTTGTGGAGCCACCTATTCCCCCAGCGATCTGATCAATCCCATCTCAGCGATTTCTGGTGCGAAACCTGTTTTAAAAGACTCCGAACATTATTTTTTCTCACTTGAAAAATACACGGACATGCTAAAAAAATGGATGGGCGAAGGACACCTTCAACCACAAATCGTGAATAAATTACAAGAGTGGTTTGAAGAAGGTTTAAAAGCCTGGGATATTTCTCGAGACGCACCTTATTTTGGTTTTGAAATTCCTGGCGCCCCCCATAAATATTTTTACGTTTGGCTTGATGCGCCGATCGGATACATGGCCAGCTTAAAAAATCTCGCCTCAAAAGTGCCATCCATCCCTTTTGATGCGTACTGGAATAAAAAAAGCGACAAAGAACTTTATCATTTCGTCGGGAAAGACATCGTTTATTTTCACGCGTTATTTTGGCCAGCCATATTAGAAAGCGCTCACTTCCGTTTACCCAATGCCATCTTCGTACACGGCTACTTAACCATCAACGGAAAAAAAATGTCGAAATCGCGAGGCACGTTTATTACCGCACGAACCTATTTGGATCATTTAGACGCCGAATACCTGCGCTATTACTTTTCGGCCAAATTAACAGCGCAGATTGAAGACATTGACTTAAATCTGTCGGACTTTGTGCAACGTGTTAACACTGATTTGGTCGGCAAATACGTGAATATTGCGAGCCGCTGCGCGGGTTTTCTGACGAAATTGTTTAATGGGAAATTAGCGGATCAACTGCATCGCCCTGATTTGTTTAAAGCCTTCGTGGATGCCGGCGCTGAAATCGGCGCTTGCTATGAATCCTTGAATTACAACAAGGCCACTCGCTTAATCATGGGCCTGGCCGATCAAGCCAATCAATACATTGACCAAGAAAAACCTTGGGTCTTGGCAAAAACAGCTAATAAGGAAAAAGAGGTGCAAGCCATCTGCACGCAAGGCTTGAATCTTTTTAAAATACTCACGATTTATTTAAAACCCGTGTTGCCTGAAACCGCCAAAAAAGTCGAATTGTTCTTAAATCTTGATCGATTAACCTGGGCCGATGTTTTAAAACCGCTGTTGTCACAAAGCATTAATCCGTTCAATCCATTAATGCAGCGCATCGCTCCAGAAGCCATTGAGCAATTAACCGTGTAAAACACCCATGCCACTGATCGACGATCTGATACAAAAACAAAAGCCGGCCATGATCGCAAAAATCAACGAAGCCGAGTGCATCGGTTGCACCAAATGCTTGCCGGTTTGTCCAACCGATGCCATTATCGGCGCAGCTAAACTCATGCACACCATTATTCGCGACGCTTGCACGGGCTGTGAATTATGCGTAGCACCTTGCCCGGTGGATTGCATCGAGATGGTCTTAATACCAACGCCCACCGAGACTGAAAAACAAATCAACCGAGCGCGCTGGGAAAAACGTTATGCCGAACGCGAGCAACGACTTGCGCGTGACGCAGGACAAGCCCAACAACACGAAAGCGAATCCATTGACCACAAAAGAAAACAAACTTTAGCGGATAGGCGTTTATTCATTGAAGCGGCCATCGCCCGCGTGAATGTCAAAAGGAAAACGAATGAACCGCGAGAAACGTGAAGAAATTTTCCGACGCTTTCAGGAAAAAAATCCAGCACCCAGGACGGAATTGAACTATCGATCCGAATTCGAACTACTCGTTGCCGTCATTTTATCCGCTCAAGCGACCGACGTCAGCGTTAACAAAGCGACTAAAGGTTTATTCAATGTCGCAAACACACCGAAGAAAATGCTTGCTTTAGGTGAAGCGGGTTTAAAAAGTCACATTAAATCCATCGGGCTTTACAACAACAAAGCGAAAAATATCATCAAAACCTGTCAAATGCTCGTCGATCAATTTGAATCGCACGTGCCACCAGAACGCAAATCGCTCGAATCTTTACCCGGCGTTGGGCGAAAAACTGCAAACGTCATTTTAAATGCGTTGTTTGGTCACGCAACCATTGCCGTGGACACCCATATTTTTCGTGTTGCCAACCGAATCAAACTCGCACCCGGAAAAACACCGCTCGCCGTTGAAAAAAAATTAATGCGCGTTATTCCCAAACTCTATCTACACGACGCACATCACTGGCTCGTTTTACACGGCCGATACACGTGCACCGCACGACGCCCCAAATGTCCGACTTGCTTGATTAACGATTTGTGTGAATTTTCAGACAAAAGCAGCAATCTTTAAACAGTGTGATTCGGGATGCCGTTGCTTTCATCGTCATCTACTTCAACCGTTTCAAATTTTACGTCTAAAGCTCGCGTTGACTTTGGGTGCATCCCAAACGAACGATGATGCCCATGATAGCAAGTACAAAATACACAAAGGCCCACAAATAAAAATACTGTTAGCAGTGTTATTTCTAGGGCTTTGTTGTCAGATCCCCAAGAAAACAACGTGTCTAACGCACGATCCGAAGAGGACCCATCAATAGCACGCCACAACCATAAAATAGCAAACACCCCCAGAGAAATACCCCCAGACCACTTCAATCCCTCACAATACGCGTTTTTAAAAAAGGCAGTGCTTCTCGTTTCAAGTAAAGTTTTTTCCCAACGAGAAATTTCCTCTAGATCTTGATCAACATCTTCATGTGTTTGGTTACCGTTAGGCAAAGCATCACTCTCTTCTTCATCTTCGCCAAGCAACCCATTTTCAGTTTCATCCGCTCCAGAAAAATTATCTTCAGACGACACAGGAGATTGAGCCCCACCACGCATTATTATTTCTCCGCCGCAAAAAATTTTTTTCCCCGCGGCTTGCCACGGGGTATTTAATCATTTAATCGCAGAGTGCTAGGAGTTTTCAAGATAAATAGGCAAAAGAACATTAAATACAACCTAATAATTCACAAAAATTTGGGGTAGCTTAAGCTAAGATTAAATGGTGATCAGTAGGCGAGATCCCTAAAAATAAGCGCCAAATTGGAGCGTGATCAAGTCGCGCGTTCCGCCGATGTTAGCGGTTGGAACCGGTAGGCTCGCACCCGTTGTCACCCTAGGATTGGTTCGCGAGTAATTAACGTCATGTCGGTATTCAATGCCCATCATGGTATTTTTCCAAATCGATGTGCTGATGACAAATGCATAGGTATTTTCAGGTAAATTTAATGCCAAAGCCTGCCATGTTTGGCCATAGATAAAACCAAACGACAAAGGAATCTTTCCAAAATCTTTGGTTAAATCAATTTCCGCGTGCAAGGCTTTTACCGCAGCACCCAGATTATTAAACGTCATGTCGCTTGGCGCAAAACGAGTAACGGCGGTGATAAATTCAAAAATTCCCGTCAAAGGACCGTGACTAAACTCCACGTGTCCATCCAAACCCGGAACGCTATGCACCAAATCGTTCCCGCCCGGTGTTTCTGAAAAACCGCCAAATTGCGATAACGTTTTTTGTGAAATATTTCCCGTCACAAAAGCCGTCACAAAGGGATCGATGCCATTATTCTGCATACCCTGTGAATCCGCCATGTTACTGACGTAACCCATGCCAAAATCAAAAGAATGCGTTTGAAACCCCGCATTCACACCCCCTTGACGCGCAATCCGAGCCAAGCCAGACGTTTTATTTCCCATAAACCCATAAACTTGCCCATAAAACCCATTCGTATAAACACCCAGTTCGGCTGCACGCACTTCCAACCGAGCTAAAGATTCCGTGAGCGGCGTGGTTAACATTAACGTCGCATAACGCCCGAAAGGCGCATAAAGTTGGCCAATGGTAAAATAAACGGGTGTCGTATTTAAATTACCTAAGGTTAAAAAACCGCGGCTTAAGTAAATGCGCGAATTGGTTACGCGACTTCCTGTTGAGGGTGCGGAGTCGTCATAATCCAACGCAATAAGACCGTTGACGATGGTGCTAATGAACGGCGCAACATCCAATTCTGCCGTGCTTAAGTTAATATCGTCATCTTCCCGACCGTTAAAATTCCGATTATAAACTAACTGGCCTTCCGCGCCCCCGCTTAACATTAAGATGGCCCGATTGTTTAAAGTGTCTCCCACACCACGCAATAAATATTCAAAATACTGACGCTGTCGTAACAAAATAAGATCCTCGTTCATGCTGGGATATTGGTAAAGTAAATCCGACGAATTAAAAGCGGTTTTTAACCCCAACAATGGCGAGGTTGTCACGGTGATCCCCTTACGAAATCGCAAAGGTCCAAAGTCGCCATAGGGGGGCTTTCCTAACTCAAGTGCTTCAGCCGTTTTTTCTTCTTCCGGAGCAGAGACACTGGATATCCAATGAGAAGTCGGTAAGTGCGCCTTTTTCTCTTTGTGAATGGGCACGGGTAATTCTGGGAGCTTTCTTTTGCTTTTATTTTTACGAATCCACTTTTCTTCCGATTTTATTGTCTTGATTTCTTTTTTTAATGCCTTCTGGTCATTCTCAAGCTTTTTCTCGCTATTCTTAATTTGTGTGGGCGTCGGTTGTGGAACATATTGGATATACGCTAACGATGAAAATGAAATAACGAAGACACTGATAAAAAGACTGATTCTCAGCAATGCTTTCATAGCAGGGACCCTCTTCTATTTCCATACTCGTTCAAAGAACGGAGAAGACCATAAAAAGTTATTAAATATACACGAGTTTCGCGAACAGCGAAACTCGTTCCTGCTCAGATTTCGCTGGCAAGACGGCCCTCGGCATCTTGCCTCGGGCGCTCGCCAGCGTAAAGCCTTCGGCTTTACGTTTATTTCGGCTCGCCCCCCCTTGGGAATCCCCATCGGGAAAAGCGTTTCGCACAACGTGCGAAACTCCTGT
>CAYGED010000105.1:324-5161 GCA_964348555.1 uncultured Coxiellaceae bacterium | reverse complement strand
GATCTATTTTAAATGAACGTTTTGGGCATTTCTGCATTCTATCATGACAGCGCAGCCTGTCTCACTTCAGGAAATCAGATCGTGGCTGCCGCTGCTGAAGAGCGTTTTTCAAGAAGAAAAGGAGATGAATCCTTTCCCAAACAAGCAATTACTTTCGTCCTTAACAAAGAAAATCTATCTCTAAGCGATCTCGATGCTATCTGTTTTTATGATAAACCGCTGCTTACTTTTGACCGTTTATTGCAAACATATTTTTCGTTTGCGCCCCACGGCTTTAATTCGTTTCGCCATGCAATGCCTGTCTGGTTAAAGCAAAAATTATTTACCAAAGAAATTATTGCTAAGGAACTTAAGAAAATTGGGCTTGGTAAAATTAAAAAAAATAAGATTTTATTTTGCCCACATCATTATTCGCACGCAGCTAGCGCATTTTATCCTTCCCACTTTGAAGAGGCCGCTATTCTTGTTATGGATGGTGTTGGCGAATGGGCAACCACCAGTCTTGGTTATGGCCAAGGCACAACCCTGCAGCTATTTAAAGAAATCAGGTTCCCTCACTCGCTCGGACTGCTTTATTCTGCATTCACCTATTACCTCGGATTTAAAGTAAACGAAGGCGAATATAAAATCATGGGGCTCGCTCCCTATGGAACGCCGAAGTATGTCAGTCTAATTAAAGACAATTTAATTCATATTAAACCCGATGGCTCTTATCATATTAATATCGATTTTTTTGACTACTGCACGGGCATCCGAATGACAAATGAAAAATTCCATCGCTTATTTGGCGAACCCCCTCGTGGAAAAGATAGTTCATTACTCCCTTTTCATATGGATATAGCACGTTCCATTCAAACCATCACAGAAGAAATTATTCTCAAACTTGCCAATACAGCGCACACATTGACGGGAAACAAAAATTTATGCCTCGCGGGTGGTGTTGCGCTTAATTGCGTTGCCAATGGAAAAATATTGAGAGAAGGTCCCTTTAAAAACATCTGGATTCAACCGGCTGCGTCTGATTCTGGTGGCGCACTCGGAGCCGCTTTGATAACAGCCCATCTGAATGGAGTGCAACGAAACTTATCCACACCACATGACAATATGAACAACTGTCATTTAGGCCCCGAATTTAGCAATGAAGAAATCATCAACTTTCTCAAACAACATTCCATCAATTTTCAATTTCTTGAGACAGAAAATTATGTGAACTCATCGCCACTCAATTAGCTGAAGGAAAAATAATCGGTTGGTTTCAAGGTCCTATGGAATGGGGACCTCGGGCACTCGGTAACCGTTCTATTTTGGCCGATTCGCGATCGAGAACCATGCAAAGAGAGTTGAATTTAAAAATTAAATTTCGCGAAAGTTTCCGACCTTTTGCTCCCGTTGTTCTTGAGGAGGCACGGCGCCAATATTTCGACCTAGAAGATCCATCACCTTATATGTTATTTGTTTCTTCAATCGCATCATCTCAGCGAACCCACGATGATAATATTCATTTGGTTGGGCTTGAGCGACTGAAAAATATAGCAAGTAAAATTCCTGCCGTAACTCATGTTGATTATACCGCCCGAGTTCAAACGGTAAATGCCAAGCAAAATCCACGCTTATACCGCCTAATCAAAGCATTTGAAAAGCTTACCGGTTATTCACTTTTAGTGAACACCAGTTTCAATGTACGCGATGAACCCATTGTGTGCACACCCAAAGATGCGTTTCGATGCTTTCAGAAAACAGGCATTGATATACTCGTCATGGGCAATACGGTGGTAACGAGTGAAAATAAGTCCAAAACACGGTTTTCTTAATGAGGAATTCAATGTTAAAATGGGTCGTCACATGACAGGAATAAATACCCCGCGGCAAGCTGCGGGGAAAAAATTTGCATATACCGCTCGCTATTGAAGATGCGAATATATTGAGGAAGCGAGCGGTATATCCTGTAAGAATGCTCGAGCGCGAAGTAAATTCGCGCTCGAGCACCAAAGGGGAGAATCACGATTCTCCCCTTTGGAAACCCCATCGCGTAAAGTCACTTGAAGTTGCGAATGTTCGCAACTTCAAGTGTAATGGGTATAAAACGATTTTTATGAAAACACTGAGACCATTCTATTTTTTTGTCGTCGTTTGGGGTAGGTCATTTTGCGATTATTTAACAAATTATTGCATCCCTTCCTTATTGGCGCCGAATAACCTGCCGAAACTCCACAATCGCAATGCCAATAAATTTATTGTTTGTACGACTTCCACCGATTGGGAAGTGCTGGAAAAACACCCCATCCTGAAAACGCTTAGTCACTTCCTCGAGATTATTTGGATCGAAATTCCTTTCCCTCCACCAGACGTTTCAAGCTGCCAACACATGGGCATCGGACACAAGTTAGCCACTGAAATGTGCTTCAAAGACAAAGCCTACGGCATTGCCTTGACACCCGACCTGTTGCTGTCGAATGGCAGTCTCGAAATAGTTCAACAACACGCCGTCGATGGTAAACACGCCGTTTTATGTGGAACCATTCGTCTGTCTGAGGAAGCCTTTTTTACAGGCTTAGCGCAAAACGACACACAACCAACCCACTCACCCAAGACTGAGCTCGCTATTTCTTCGCGACAACTGGTCAAATTGAGTTTGCAAAGCTTGCACAGCGAAACGGAAGGCTATGACTTTGAGTCACGTAATTACGCCTATCTACGACCGACGAGTATGTGGCGCATGCCGGATCAACAAGGAATGATCCTTCACACGCTCAGCTGGTGCCCATTACTGATTGATTATCAGGCGATGCCAACGCATGACACCAGCGCACTCGAAACCTGGACGATGGATGGGGACTATCTTCATAAAAATCTCAGTGATCCTAGCAAAATTTACCTCAGTCAAGATTCTGATGAACTGATGGTGGTCTCCTGGTCACCCAGCGATTACCATCAATTAAAATTAAAAAAACCGCGACAAAATCGCCTCCTTCAACAATGGCAACTTTATAAAAATCGTCTTCATCTGGATGAAACTTTGCAAAGCCCTGTTTTTGATCCACTCAAGTTATCACTTTTTTATAAACCGATTTTTTGGCACGCCGGTGACATTGACGCCTCATGGCATAAAAAATCACGGGAAATTAATAAACTACTCGACAAACCCATACATCTTGTCAGCAAATATTTATTTCACTCTGGTCGGCTCTTTTTTCATTACACTAAAAAAATAATCGAATATGGTTTCACCACTTTGTTAACCTGCTTTGGAAATCAATCAGCGAAACAAAAACTATCGGGTCGAATACAGCTTTTTATAAAATCACGGAAATCCCGCGCATGAATGAACAACAACAAATGAAAACCATTCAATCGATGCTGAAAAAAATGCCCATTTCACGTCACGATGTTCTCTTCGTTCACAGCGCGTTCAAATCATTTACTCGAGACGGCTACACACCCAACACAGCGCTGAAAGTTCTCATTGACCATCTCGAACCCGGAACGCTTTTATTGCCGACCATGTCCTGGCGCTACGTCAAACCCGATAAACCCTTCTTTGATGAACAACTCACTCCATCCAACACCGGCATTCTCACGGAACTTTTCCGCCAGCAACACGCAACGCATCGGAGTCTGCATCCCACTCACTCGGTCGCCGGTGTTGGATCCCAAGCGGCAGCGATTCTATCAGCGCACCACCTCTGCACTACACCGTGTGGTGACACAAGCCCTTTCGCGAAACTCGTCGAGGCTGATGCCTACATCATCATGTTAGGTGTCGGGATGGACTGCTGCACCTTAATTCATCACGCAGAGGAAAAAATTGCACCTCAATACTACGTTCGACCTGAGTCAGAAACAGAAGCTTATGAATGTCGGGATCGACACGGCAACACGATACCCGTGAAATTACGGCGACATCAATTTCTTCCGAGAAATTATTGGCAGTTTCAAGACAGGCTCGCTGAAAAAAACGCGCTCACCGTATCGCGCTGCGATAATTCAATCTGCATTGGCTTTCGGGCAAAAAAATTATTTCAAATCGTCACGGACGCGCTAAAATGGAAACCCGATATTATTCTGGCAAAACCAGGACAACGCTATCGACTGATGTAAGAGCCTGTCTCCATATTGTTTAATGGCTGCAAATCGAATAAAATCAGCGAAAATTAAGCCCTATGAAGACAGCCTCTAAGGAAAACGTAATGATTGTACTCGGACTCCACGGCGGCATCACATTACGCCAACACGAACCCGCTGCTGCACTCGTCATTAACGGCAAAGTGGCCGCCTTATGCGAAGAAGAACGCTATCTTCGAATCAAATCCGCTTATGGTTACATGCCCTATTATTCCATCAACGCTTGTCTACAAATGGCGAACATCCGCTGGGAAGACATCGACTTAATTGTGATGCCTGGCGAAACTTACCATGATTTTGATCATCACGTGCGCGATTACCTGACGCACCTATTCGGAAGTTGCCCGAAAATCGAGCGCATCCATCACCAACTAGCCCATCTCGCGCTTGCTTTTTACGGATCCGGCCTGGAAGAATCGCTGGTGTTATCGTGTGATGCATCGGGAGACAGTGCTTGCGCGATGCTGGGTTATGCCACGCGAAAAGACGGCATCAAGGTTTTGAAAACCATTCCTTCCGAACAATCCATCGGGTATTTTTACACGATGATGACTTATTATTTGGGTTTTACCGATGGCGATGAATACAAAGTCATGGGCTTGGCACCCTATGGTAAATCCTCCATTGATTTAAGCGACATTATTCATCCCACTTCACAAGGCTGGGCGTTCGACACGTCTTTTCTGCGACAAGAACCAGCACCACGCTCACCATT
>CAYGED010000105.1:0-314 GCA_964348555.1 uncultured Coxiellaceae bacterium | reverse complement strand
CCATTTGAACCCACTTATTCCTCGAAATTAAGCAAACTCTTGGGAAAGCCGAATCGACTTCCGGGATCAGCAATGACGCCATTTTATTGCGACGTGGCACGCTCCACACAACAACTGTTTGAACAATGCCTCTCATCACTGATCAAACACTTACAAAATCTAGCACCACCCTCTCGTCACCTTTGTTACGCGGGTGGTGTCGCGTTGAATTGCTCCGCGAACAAACAACTGCTTTACTCCAATGATTTTGACAGCATTTATGTACCCGCAATGTCATCGGATCGCGGCCTTGCACTCGGCTGTGCCTTTTACGG
>CAYGED010000104.1:0-5181 GCA_964348555.1 uncultured Coxiellaceae bacterium | reverse complement strand
GCTGGGCTTCGCGTGCGCTCAGCCCAGCCTACGTGCTCAGAAAAAATTTATTTTATTGGTGTTGGTAGCAGTCGAATCCACGGCTGTAACTCAGGGTGATTTCTTTTTAACGCCAGGATAGCTTTTTTCGCATCATCGTGAGTGTGATACTGGCCAAAAACAACAATATACCAGGTTTTCCCCGCGTGTGCGGTACGTAAAACGTGAGCCGCAGTTCCCAAATGATGTTGAGTGATAAAGGCGCGTAAAGCAATGGGTTGGTGACTGCCCAGCAGTTGCAAGGTGTAAAGTGGTGTAGAGCGTACGGTTAATTTCTTTTTCTGTTTTTTGATGGACACTGAGTGCGCCTTGGGAGTTGCTATTGAAATTGAATTGGCTGGCTTACTTTTTAGAATCGGCGCTTTGTTGGGTGTGACTGAAGGTTGGGGAGCTGATGCGCTAATGGCTACGGATACTGGTTGAGAGGGCTTGTTTAAATTCACGATGGGCTTTGTGGTGACCATGGTTTCGATGACCGATTTTTCTTGCAATGGCTTTGCAGCTTCCGTACGCGCGGCTTCCGTTAAATTTTTTGGAACTGGCGTGGATGACAGCGACGCGGTATTTCCAGGAGCTGCTGTGTGCTCGATCGTGCTCGTGTGAGCTTTCGGAATAGTCGGTTGAACGGTGGAGTTATCGGGGTGTTGAACTTCGATGGAGTGAGTGATGCTAGCAACGGGAACGGCTTGTTGATCGGTTTTTGAAACAGAGTGGCCCATTTTCTTGTGATGCCATAAAAATAAGCCTACTAAAACCAATAGCACGAGCGAAATACTTTTTATCCAATGTTTATCCGCCGGTGGTTTTTGATTCGATTCCTTGGTTGCGCGAATCGGCACGTCTTCGTATTTTTTGGGCGACGTCAACATGGGCTCTGAAACTGAGCTTACTGGAACACGGTCTTCGAGACGAATAAAGGGAATTTCTCGGTTTTGCAAACTGCGCATATTAGCATGGAGCAACATTCCACCCGCGAGAATGAAGTAAATGGATACCGGGCGGCCTTCCTGTTTAATGGAAAGGTGCGAAATGGCTGAGAGCGTGGAAAGCGGTAATTGATCAGCATCATGAATGATGACAATGACGGAAGCGTCTCGCTCATTCAGAGAGGTGAGAAATTGGTCGAGCACTTCACGGTAGTTTGTGCTGGACTTATCAATGGGGGCTTCCCATCGGCGGGTTAATGCCGCGATGAATTGCGCGGTGGTTAAATTTTCATCCCCTTTAATTTCTGCCAGCTCACGTGAGAGTGAGTTTTCTGAAATGAAATGTGAGAACAGGGTTGTTTTTTCTTCGGATGCTTCGCCGAGCACTAGCATGAGCGGCTTATTGTTTTGAATAAAGTGATTGAGTGAATCGAGATAGCGGTGCAGGTTGGTTTGTGTATTCATATTGTTTAGATTCCTAAATAGGGTGGTTGTTGTCCCTGACACGAGTTAACTTCAGTTGATGAGTGATTTTAAATCTTTTTCGGTAATTTGAGTAGCTAAGAATGCAAACCCGATGCGTTTCAGTAGCACAAACCGCCAGGTTTGATTCTCGACTTTCTTATCCATGCGCATGGCGTTTAATAATGAGCCGATCGTCAAGGGTTGGGGTAGTTTTATAGGGAGCCCTGTTTTGTTCAATAGATTTTCGATGCGCGTCACATCCGAATCAGACAGACAACCCTGTTGAAGCGAAAGTTTAGCCGCCAGAACCAATCCAACAGCGATGGCCTCACCGTGTAAGTACTGTCCGTAACCCAGTTCGTGTTCGATGGCATGCCCAAAAGTGTGTCCCAGATTCAGTAAAGCACGTTCTCCGGTGGTTTCATTTTCGTCGGCCATGACAATGTTGCGTTTGATTTCACAAGCGCGTTGTATGAATTGCACGATGGTATTAGGATCTCGATGTAAAAAATCCACGATTTTATTTTCGATGAGCTCGAAAAATGAGGCGTCATGTATTAACGCCGCTTTGATGATTTCAGCGAGGCCGGATTTAAACTCTCGCTCCGGCAACGTGTTCAGCGTGTTGATGTCAATAATCACCGCAGAAGGTTGATAAAAAGCACCAATTAAATTTTTTCCTTGTGGACGATTGACTGCCGTTTTTCCGCCGATTGATGCATCCACTTGTGCCAGTAAGGTAGTTGGAATTTGCAGATAACGAACGCCACGTTGATACGTGGCGGCGGCAAAACCGGTGATATCGCCGATCACACCGCCACCAACGGCAATGAGCGTGGTGTCACGGTGATGCTTATTATTAATCAAATGGTCGATAATTTTTTCATAACTACCTAGCGTTTTATGAATTTCGCCATCCGGTAAAATCAATTCATCGCACAGGTAGTCAAGAAAATTTTTCTTGATCACGGGTAAATAAAGCGAGGCGACCGTTTCATTGCTCACAAACAAGATTTGTCGAGATTTTATGTGTTTTTCTAGGATATCGCTGTTCGATAATAAATTTTCGCCAATATAAATTGGGTAGGAGTTTCCATTTAAATCGACATTAATTTTTTTCATGAGTACCTTCAATGGCTTCGATATCCAGGATAATTTGCTTGGCCAATTTATCCGGGTCTAGGTTATCTGTTTGGTAAGTTAAATGAGCAATTTCTTCGTAATAAGGTTCGCGAACTGAATTTAGTTGCATTAATTTTTCTTTGGTATCATAAAAAGTTAACATCGGTAGTTTTTCTCGACGATGCGAAATGCGTTGAAGCTGTTTATCAATGGAAATACGAAGATAAATGATCAGCCCATTTTTAGAAAGCTGCATTCGAATCGCGGGGTCAGTAACGGCCCCTCCTCCCGTGGAGAGAATGATGCTGTTTTGTTGAGTTAAACGTGTTATTATTTCCCCCTCTCGTTTTCGAAATCCTGACTCACCTTCTTGCTCAAAAATCCATGGGATATCAACCCCTGTTCGTTTTTGAATTTCTTCATCCGAATCAAAGAATGGTTGATTCAGCAACTTAGCGAGAACTTTTCCGACACTCGTTTTCCCTGATCCCATTGGACCAATCAAGAATATATTTTTTTTATGCTTCATCATTCATTTAACGTCTAACAATTTGTGGGGTAACAAATATTAATAGTTGCTTATGCTCTGCCCATCGCTGCCGGTATCGAAACAAGATTCCCAATAGGGGAATCTTACTCAATATCGGGATGCCTGTTTCTTCTTGTTGTGTCATCTGCTCAGAAATGCCGCCCAAAACCACGGTTTCATGGTCATGCAACATGACCTTGGTCGTCAATCGTTGCGTTTGGATGGCTGGGACACCGTTAACCAAGATAGAGCTTATTTTATCCTGGTTAACCGCTAATTGTAAAAGCAAGCGTTTTTCCGGGAAAATCGTCGGAGTGACCTTCAGGCCTAGGGTTGCTTTTTTAAAAGCAACACTGGTATTTCCCTCCCCTGTTTTTTCTTGATAGGGGACTTCATCTCCTGATTCGATGGTTGCCGGTTCGCGGTCGTTCGTCATGAGTTCGGGGGATGAGATGGTTTTGGCATGACCCTTTTGTTCGAGGGCCGTTAACGTGACATTGAGCCATTGCTCATCGCTAAATCTAATAATAGGAATGGTCGCTGACCCCGAGTCCGTAACAGGTTTAGGGAGTCTGGCAGTGGTATTGTCCGAAGTGTCCGTGTTCTTAGACGATGAATGAAAGAGAACACCCAGTGCGGCCAATCCGTGGTCATCGACGCTGATGATTCGTGCTGTAATAAGGACCTGAGCAATCGGAATATCGAGATGATGGATAAACCGTGAAATACGGTTTAGGTAATCGTCGTGATCCGTGATCCAGAGTTGGTTGCTGCGCACATCAGCACCCGCATCGCCAGTGGGAGAAAGTAAGCGGTGACGTTTGTCATCGAGATAATTCGCCAGCTGTTTCGCATCGGCATAATGAATCTGGATGATCACTGTTCGCATTTCACTGGCGGTGGATTCCAGTGAAAATGGATCCCGCATGCTAACAACGTTAGAAGGAACGAGAAAAAATAAAATATAAATCGACATGATGTAAGCAATACGAATAATATATTTTTTACAGATGGTACACCTCGAGAGTCGCGTTCAATTCAACCTCACCAGTATCCAATTTTTTCATTTCGAAACTAGGAGTCATCATCAACCAGGGAGATGAAAAAATTTCTTGGTTAAATTTCATGATCTGAAAAAAAGATCCTTTGGCGCTCACGTTGAAACGATCAATGATTATTTTCATATTGATTTTTCGTTTATTCGGTTTAATGTCGAGGCTGGATAGGTTGTATTTTTCTCCCAGGTTGGATAGGGCTGATATGATAAATTCAGGTGAAATAGGCGACTCAATTTTCTCGACAATAGATTGGGGCAACATAATTTGATTGTTTTGTTGTTGAGAAATATGTTTGAGTGTTGCCTCAATTTGATGCCTTTGTTGCTGAATGGGGTAGACAAGATAGCCATAGCTTAATAATAAAAAGGAAAGAGAACATCCCATGAGTAAGCCGATTTTGAAGGTGGTGAATTTAAAACTTAGCATCGGTGCAATTAATCTTAAATTGAATGTGTTGAGCTTTATTGACATCCGCCAAAACGATCGATTGGAAATGATGTGACCTTGTGAGCGCCTGTATAAAAAGGTCAACATCTTGCGTTGTTCGCGCAAAACCGATAATGCGCCATTGGTTTTTTTGTCGCGACAATGTGGATAAAACACACTGCGTAGGCAGTGAACTGAGGACGGTATGTAAATTTTCTTGTGTCGAATTCTTTTTCTTAAGGGCAGCCAATAAAATGCGCCCCATTCGTTGGTCAACGAGGCCACGCTGCATTCGTGTCGGTTTTAAATGCGACAGGCGGATTTTTTCCTGTTGCAAATGCCGATAGAGAGTGGCCTGCACGATTAACAGGGTGGCAAAGCAGCCGCACACACAAAGAAACAAGAGCCCTAAAAATTGATTTCGCTCTCGCTCTCGTCGATAAGCGCGCCAGGGAAGTAAGTTAATCGCTGCCATGGGACTGCCTCCACAAAGCCAGTCCTAGGCTGGTGAGCAAAGTCGGCTCGATTTCAACGTGGTTTTTTTGAGAGAAATGAAGCCCGCGTTGATAGGCCAACTCGTAGGCATCAATCGCCAATAGGTGACAGTGTGTAGAAT
>CAYGED010000103.1:0-5202 GCA_964348555.1 uncultured Coxiellaceae bacterium | reverse complement strand
CTTCAAGCTCGTGATGATGCGTGGGACATCGAGGCTGCCCGATGCGCGCGTAAAGCAAACGTAAATAATCGTAAATTTCCGTGATGGTGCCGACCGTCGATCGAGGATTGTGTGACGCGGATTTCTGTTCGATAGCAATCGCTGGGGAAAGGCCTTCGATCGTGTCCACGTCCGGCTTTTCCATCATCGATAAAAATTGGCGGGCGTAAGTCGACAACGACTCGACGTAACGCCGTTGCCCTTCCGCATACAACGTATCAAAAGCCAACGAGGACTTACCCGAACCCGACAAGCCCGTGATGACGATTAATTGATTGCGTGGCAAATCCAAGTCGATATTTTTGAGGTTGTGAGTGCGAACCCCGCGCAAACTTATCTTATTCATCTTCAGTCACAATTTTGTGGGCATCCATTATAAAGGAGATTCGATATCATAAGCAAAATATGTTATAAACACCGGCATGCGCTTCCCCGAACGCCGAGCCGTTTTTTCCCTCAGCCTGATCATGACCTTCCGGCTGCTCGGTCTTTTTATGATTTTGCCCATCTTTTCACTTTACGTGACCAAAATACCCAACGCCACACCGCTGCTCATCGGCATCGCCCTTGGCATTTATGGGCTGACCCAGGCCTGCTTTCAAACTCCTTTCGGCATGCTCTCCGACCGAATCGGTCGAAAGCCCGTCATTACCGGGGGGCTCATCTTGTTCGCCTTGGGAAGTGTTATTGCGGCATTCTCCCATTCCATCTACTTTATTATCCTCGGCCGAGCCATTCAGGGAGCTGGGGCCATTGGCAGTACGATACTGGCGACGGTAGCCGACCTAACCCATGACGAAGACCGCAGCAAAGCCATGGCCATTATCGGACTTTCCGTGGGTGCTTCCTTCATTGTGGCCATGGTCGTCGGCCCTGCGCTAAACGCTTGGATTCAGCTTTCCGGAATCTTTTGGGTAACCGCACTGTTAGCCCTCATCAGCATTCTCTTGCTCTATACCATTATTCCCACACCTAAAACTCGGCCCCACCCCGAGGTTGAACCTGAAAGAAACTACTTTAAACCGGTCGTTCGAAACGTTGCTCTCTGGCGTTTGAACTTCGGAATTTTTTCTTTAGACGCTATATTGACAGCACTGTTCATCGCCATTCCGCTTTTACTGGAACAGCGCATCCACCCAACGACGTCGCAACAAATTTTATTTTATTTTGTCGTGATGATGTTGTCATTCGCGGCCGTTTTGCCAACGATCATCATGGCCGAAAAAAAACGTCTTATTAAACCCCTATTCTTGACGGCCATTTTTCTGTTGATGCTCTGCCCTTTATTACTGTTGATCAATTCATTAAGCATTGCGCTCGTCGGCCTCCTTTTATTCTTATTTTTTATCGGCTTTACCTTTCTGGAAGCTTCGCTGCCTTCATGGGTTTCCAAAATTTCGCCGATACGCCAAAAAGGAACGGCCATGGGAATTTATTCTTCTTCCCAATTTTTAGGAATATTTTTTGGCGGCAGCGTGGGTGGTTGGATTTTTGGCCATTACCATCAAGATGGACTTTTTATTTTCTGCGGTATACTCGCCATCATTTGGCTGCTCGTTTCCTTTCGAATGGCACCGCCGCCTTACTTATCGACCATCATTATTCAAGCGGATTCTGCTCAACCTATTGACTCACTGAAACAGCATCTCAGGCAGTTAGCCGGTGTCGCGGAGGTTGCTTTCTTGCCAACAGAAAACTTGATTTACGTCAAAATCGACAAAAAAATAATTACCGAAGACGAATTGCGAAACAAGATCAGAGCAGGTAACCTATAAACACCTTTTGAGACTAGGAGAAAATAATGGCGAGAGGCGTTAACAAAGTAATATTAATTGGTAACTTAGGTAATGACCCCGAAGTACGTTACACCCCCAATGGCAACGCGGTTGCCAACGTGACGCTTGCAACGAGCACCACGTGGAGGGATAAACAAACCGGCGAACTGCAAGAGCGAACCGAATGGCACCGGATTGCTTTCTTTAACCGGTTGGCAGAAATCGTGGGCGAATATTTGCGAAAGGGCTCAAAAGTTTACATCGAAGGCAGCTTGCGCACGCGAAAGTGGCAAGACAAGAATGGAGTTGATCGATACACGACGGAAATCATCGCGAATGAAATGCACATGCTTGACAGTCGTGGTGGTGCTAGTGGCAGTGCTAGTAATGCTAGTGCTAGCAGTAGCAGCAGCTCACCTCAAACGGAAACGACCCAACAAAGTAGCACATCGCCTGCTGAGCCAATGACGAATGGGGATGCTGCGGATTTCGATGACGACATTCCGTTTTGAGATTGAAATATGAAGTCAACGTCCGCACTGCGGAAATTACTAAAATCAGGTAAGACGTTGATCGCTCCCGGCGTGTTCGATGGACTTTCCGCGCAACTCGTTGAACAAGCGAAATTCCAAGTGGTTTATGCCAGTGGCGGTGCGATTTCGCGAAGCGCGGGCTATCCCGATTTAGGTTTGTTGAGCTTTGCGGAAGTCATCGAACGCTTGGCGCAGATTGTGCAAGCCACCACACTTCCCGTGATCGCCGACGCGGATACAGGCTATGGTAATGCCTTAAATGTTTTTCGTACCGTTCAACAATACGAACAAATGGGCGTTGCGGCTTTACACCTTGAAGATCAATCTTTTCCGAAACGATGTGGTCACTTAGATGATAAAAAACTCATTCCAACCGATGAAATGGCGCAAAAAATCAAAGCTGCGTGTGAAGCTCGACAGGATTCTGATTTAGTCATCATCGCTCGAACGGATGCGATTGCCGTAGAGGGATTCGATTCTGCTATCGCGCGTGCACAAGCTTATGTCAAAGCAGGTGCTGACATGTTATTCATCGAAGCCCCTCAATCATTGGAGCAAATCGAAAAAATAGCCAAAACCATTCCGCAACCAAAATTAATCAACCTGTTTTATGGCGGAAAAACGCCGTTGGTTCCCATCGAGCAACTGCAAAAACTCGGCTACTCACTCGTGATCATCCCTTCGGATTTACAACGCGCCGCTATAAAAGCCATGCAAAAAACACTGCACGTTATTCATCGCGACGGTGACAGCAAAGCCATGGCCGATGAGATGGTCAGCTTCAAAGATCGAGAAACCATCATCGGCACCCAACGATGGCTGGATATCGACAAAAAAATCTCGTGAGTTATTTTGTCTACATCATCGAATGTCACAACGGCACTCTCTACACCGGTTACACCACCGACATTCACCGCCGCTACCAAGAACACTGTGCGGGTACTGCAGCGTGTAAATACACACGAAGCTTTCCGCCAAAAAAACTCGCTGCTTATTGGGAATTTGACGTCGACCTATCCACCATTTTAAAAATTGAAGCGTGCATCAAAAAGCTCTCAAAACACCAAAAATTAAGCTTAATTCAAGCCCCACAAACTTTGGAAACACTGAGCCCGGAACTCACCCCGGGTTTACCTGGGGTTATTCATGAGTCAAAATGAGGTGGTCATGCGTGAAATCGATGAAAAAAAATCGGATGAATCGGACAAAGGACGCGACCTACTAGACGCTGTCGTAAAAAATCAATTTGACTGCGCGGAAGCTTTGTTAATATCAGGTGCCCCACTCGATTCGAAAGACAGCACCAGCATCTATCAAACCCCTCTCGATTGGGCTGTCCTCCATAAAAATCCGAAAATGATCAAACTATTAATGGAACACAAAGCCATACCCATCAGCCCGGTGATACAACCGATTGTTAAAGCTGCTGAAGAAGGTTATTGGGATTGTGTCAAAGTGATTGCGGAAAATTATAAAGATAACGACGGAAAGGCCGGCTACACCAAGGTGCTCATACGAGCCATTTATGAAAACATCCGAGACATTCTAGGCCTATTAATCCTTCAAAACGCGAAGCTCGAGCATGAAAACGTTTATGAAACCCCCATTGTCAAAGCCGCCCATGTCAATCTTTGGGGTTGTGTGATTGTTATCGCTGAAAATCACCAGGATAACACTGGGAAAGCGGGCTTTTCCATGGCATTGTTTATTGCTGCAAAACAAAATCAACATCACGCGATCATGGCTTTACTCACTGGCAAAGCTGATCCTAATCGGTATTTTTATGAAGATGGCCGGTTTCATTATTCAGCCTTACACTGTGCGGTTGATTGGCGAAACACCGAGATGATAAAAATGCTGCTCGCCCATGGAGCTGATCCCAATAACAAATATGAAAAAGACGACCCCACTCCACTTGAGTTAGCCAAAGCGAATAAAAAAATACCGGCTGACATGATCACGCTGCTTGAAAATCCACCCAATCCCACACTGCGACAAGCTCTGCCTCATCTCATTAAAAAAATGGATCAGCTGGGTCCCTTTACTCCTGAGCGGCTAGAGATTGCCATTGAACAATTACTCTCCCAAATCAACATAAAAAATCAAGCTGATGACTGTTTATACCGTCAAGACAAAAAAATAATTCTGATGTTTTTTCTCAACCAATATCTCGAGTGGGTAGGGAATTTTGTTGATGCTTATCATAAACCCCGACTCACCTGGCGCTCTGAAAAATCAAAAGCCTTCGTCGCCGACCTAGAAAAAACTCTGCGTGAAACAAAAAAAGCTAGCAGCAATCCAAGAACGATAGCCCCTTTGCAAGACAAAATCGATGTGTTCGCACGTGCATGCCTTGCTAGCAAAAAAAGAAAAAAATGTACCGGCCTTCGATTATTGGAAAAACACGGGCTTTTCAAAACTCATCATCATAACGCCGACTCCAACATTGAATTACCCGAAATAAAACGAGAAATGAGCTAGTTTACACCCATTACACGACTAAATAATGCCTACTTAAGGGACAAATGGGCCTTCGATATGATAGATTATTGGCCACAAAACCGAGGTGACCATGCGAAAACTAACTGATCTGAAAAACAACCCAAACGTTCAAGAAGCTCTTAAAAATATCCTAACGAAAAAAAACAAAGAGGGGCTCACCCCCATTGAAGTTGCATCTCAAAATAAAAATTGGGCGGACGTCATTCGTTGGGCAAGCCAATACACGGATAAAGACGGCGAAGCGCACTATGGCTCCGCTTTGTTAGACGCTGTCAACGCAGATGAATACGAAGCTGCCGACGCTTTATTAGTGGCTGGAGCCGATCCTAATGAGTACTTTGTTTCTAAAGATA
>CAYGED010000102.1:3869-5205 GCA_964348555.1 uncultured Coxiellaceae bacterium | reverse complement strand
CCCGTTTAATTTCTTAATTTCCCGTATTTCGCTTCGCTTCATACGGGCTACTTGCTATACCCCTTGGGGCGGGGATTTTTATTGATCTTGTTCAATCACTAAAAACAGCTGCTTATTGTCTCGCGATACTTTTAGCAATAATTGTTTGGGTTTCGATTCTGCAACGTGAATCAATTGTTGGATGGTTGGCGTCGGTTCATTGTTCGCGCTAATGATAATATCTCCTGGAATAAGCCCAGCCAATGCACCATCGCTAGAGTCCGTTAGGTTGGTCACGAGCACACCCTTTAACAAGGTGCCATCCGGTTCTAAATCGCTGAATTTTTGCAGCTGCATTCCATCTAGAAAAGGAAGTGCGCGCTGCATCATCAGTTTTTTCGGATCTTGAATGGTCGCCGCTAAATTCACGGCTTTGTGATCACGCAGTACAGTCAGGTGAATTTGAGTTCCAGGGCGAACCAATCCTAACATGTTGTGTAACTGCTCAGAACTTTCAATGGGTGTTCCGTCTACGGATTGAATGATGTCTTGCACTTCAATACCTGATGCGGCAGCGGGGCTGTCGGGGACCACTTCAGTGACGATTGCGCCGCGATTGTGTTTCAGACTCATCGCGTCGGCGAGTTCGGGCGTGATATTTTGCGCCATCACACCTAACATGCCGCGTGCGACGTTGCCGTATTGGATGAGCTGATCGGCGACGCTTTTTACCATGTTGCTTGGGATGGCAAAGCCAATGCCAATATTTCCCGAAGAAGGCGATACGATGGCCGTATTAACCCCGACGAGCTGGCCGTTGAGGTTGAGTAAGGCGCCGCCGGAGTTTCCGGGGTTGATAGGGGCATCGGTTTGAATAAAATTTTGGAAACTGTCAATGCGTGGTTCTGAACGATTCAGAGCGCTCACCACACCGGAGGTGACGGTTTGGGTTAAACCAAAGGGGCTACCAATAGCAACGACAAAATCACCGACTTTTAAGTCATTTGAATCGCCCATGGAAATAGCCGTTAAATATTTCGCGTGTATTTGTATAACGGCAATGTCAAAGCCATTGTCTTTTCCAATCAGTTTACCGTGATAACGTCGACCGTCTTTCAAAGTGACGATCATCAGATGCTGGTCACTCACCACATGGGCGTTGGTGACGATGTACCCGTTTTTGGCATCGATGATAATGCCGGATCCAACGCCGAGTACTTTTGTTGGTGGTTGTTGGTCATCGACGGGTTCCAATGGGTTGGTGGCCGACGGAATTTCTTTTTCGACCGTGATATTCACCACGGCTGGCGTTGCTTGGCTGAGCATCGGGGCCAGGCTTGTTAGCCCCTTTCCATTT
>CAYGED010000102.1:0-3859 GCA_964348555.1 uncultured Coxiellaceae bacterium | reverse complement strand
GGGATGTAGGCTAAGCTGATGGCGGGTATCGCTAGGACAGCCAGGCTGGATAAGGATAAGGTCAATGAGAGAAATCGTGAGTTTTTCATAGAAGCAGAGAACCATTGGTTATTTAAAAACCATAGTTTACCGGTTTATGGCTTATCAATCCATATTAAGCTTGCCATTCTTCCCGTTTGAGCCCCATCCCGCCGATAGGAGTAAAACCGCCGTAGGTCGCGGTAGGTGCATAAATCTCCTCCAGAGACGGCAGAAACCCCAAGCTGGTTAAGGTTAATCCGGGCTAAGTGGTACAAATTGGCAAGCCAGCGGTCGCGATGTGGGAGGAAGGCAGGCTCGTAAATCAGGCCTCTTTCAAGAAAGGCTTCGCGGACTTCAGGGCCCACTTCAAAAACCTGGGGCCCAATGGCGGGGCCCAGCCAGGCGAGGAGATTTTCGGGCTTGCTCTCGAGGGCACGAATGGTCGAATCGATCACCCCTTTTGCCAGGCCGCGCCAACCGGCGTGTATGGCAGCCACTTCTTTGCCTGCTCGATGGGCGAGTAAGATAGGCAGGCAGTCGGCCGTTAAAATCGTGCAAATCCGATGAAGCTTACGGGTGTGTACGGCATCGGCGGTCACTCCATTCTCATGGTCCTCATCCAAAGAGATGGCGTCGATTCCATGGACTTGGCGTATCCAGATGGGTTTGCTGGGAAGGTTCAGGTCGGTAAAAAGTTTCTCACGATTTTTTTTCACGTGATCAAGGTCATCGCCCGTGGATTTTCCTAAATTGAAATGGGCATAATGGCCAAGGCTAAAACCGGATAATCGAGTGCTGGTGTAAGCACGAATGAAATGAGGCGCTTCCCAAGTGGGTTGAATGTAGTGTTCAAGATGAGGCATTGGTATCTTCCGTCAGTTTTTGCAGTAAGTTTAGCATATCGTCTGGAAGTGGGGCTTGCCATTCACAGGGGTGCTCATCTTTAGGGTGAGGCAATTTGAGGCGAAAAGCGTGGAGCGCTTGACGAGGAAATTCTCGCAGTGTTTGCTTGAGTTCGGGTGTGCAGTTGGATGGCAGCACCAGTCGACGTCCATAAGTGTTGTCACCGACAATGGGGTGATGAATATGCATCAGGTGAACACGAATCTGATGGGTTCTTCCCGTTTCCAATTTGACGTGAATATGCGTGTGGGCACGAAATCTTTCAATAACGCGGTAATGCGTGACGGCATGACGACCCGATTCCACCACAGCCATTCGTGTTCGCACCGTGGGATGCCGACCGATTTTTGTGTCGATTTTCCCACCGGAAATTAAAACGCCATTGACGATGGCTTGGTAATCACGCTCAATTTTTCGGGCTTTCATTGCTTGAGTAAGAAAATGGTGCGCCGCTAAATTTCTCGCGATAACGAGCAGTCCCGTTGTATTTTTATCTAAGCGGTGCACGATACCCGCTCGGGGAATCGTACTGAGCTTCGAATCAACGTGCAGGAGTGCGTTGAGCAAGGTGTTATTGGGGGCGCCAGCCCCCGGATGAACGATGAGCCCCGCAGGCTTATTGATAATGATCAGATCTTCATCTTCATAGACGATGTTTAAGGGGATAGATTGCGCAGACCACCGTTCATCGGCGATCTCAGGGGCGTTGATCTCAATGAGCTGATTTTCAAGCACGGTTGCGCGAACTTCGCGTGTGATGGCGCTATCGAGGGAAACATAGCCCGCACGAATCCAAGTTTGAAGCTGGGTGCGTGAATATTGTGGAAACAATTTAGCCAAAGCCTGATCCAGGCGTCGATGAGACAGGTCGCTAGAAATTTTACCTTGTAAATGGATTTTGTTTTCGCTCATGTTTCGTTATTATAGCCTTCAAACCCGATGAGCCGTTAGCGTCCGGGTTCTTTAATACAATGCGTTAGCTGATCACAAATGGAAGCGATGATGGAAAAATTATTGGGTTTACTTTTATTTTTGTTGGCGGGGTTTTTATTAGCGGGGTGCGGTGGTAAAGACGTTGATCCTTATGCCGCTTATCGCCACAGTACATCGGCAGAATTATTTACCAACGGAGAAAAAGCGCTTGCGAAGGGGAATTACTCCACGGCGGTGAAAAATTTTGAAGCCTTGGATGCGATTTATCCTTTTGGTCCTTATTCTCGGCAAGCGGAATTAGACGTGATTTATGCATACTATCAGTCGGGCGATGATGCGAGCGCGATTGTTGCAGCCGATCGTTATGCTCGTTTATATCCGCAAGGCCCAAATGTGGATTATGCCTATTATATGCGAGGTGTGGTTGGGTTTGTGGAAGGCATGTCGTGGTTGCAAAAATTAGCAGGGGTTGATCCTGCGCCTCGAGATGTGAGTAAGCTGCGTGAATCCTATGCTTCTTTTGCGCGGTTAACGAATCAGTTTCCATCCAGTCCGTATGCGCCGGATGGTTTGCGTCGAATGGTTTATATTCGGAATATGATGGCTCGACGTGAAGTCTTGATTGCTGATTTTTATTTTGAACGACACGCTTATGTGGCTTCAGCCAATCGAGCGGTTTATGTGGTTCAACATTATGAAGGCTCGCCTTATGTGATCGATGCACTGGTGTTGATGGTGAAATCCTATCGAGCGCTTAATTTGACTGAAATGGCCGATAATGCCTATCAGACGTTAGCAGAGAATTATCCGAATTCTCCGGAATTTCGTGAACTCAGAAAAACCTAAATGAGCAAATCGCCTATTGAAAATACGATTGGAGGGTGGCGTGGACATGTTCTCCGACGGTGTGTTCATGTCGCTGCGCTGATTATTCCACTGATTTATTATCCTTATGGCAGCGATATGGCGGCTTTTTTTCACCTTTCGTTTCGCGGTTTTTTATGGGTGATTATTGGTTTTAATATCCTGTTCGAGGTGTTGCGTTTTACTTTTGGATGGACTTTCTGGGGGCATCGGCAACGCGAAAAAAAATTGATTTCGTCTTTTGCTTGGAGCGTGCTGAGCATTTGTTTTGTTTTGATGTGGGCGGGAAAGCAATATGGCATTCCGATTATCGCTTCCGCGGCGCTTGTTGATCCGCTTCTGGGTGAATTGAGGCAAACCTTGCTCGAGAGAAAATTCGTGACGACATTGATTGGGGTGGTCGTCGTCATGGTTATTTGGTGGATGGCAGCGGTTTGCTTTGGGATTGATTGGCGGCTTGCTTTACTCATGGGTCCGCTAACGGTGATGCTCGAGTGGCCCAATTTTCGTTGGATCGATGACAACGCATTGATGCAGTTGGTGCCGTTGTTATTTATTTTGTTGCTGTATGGGGTTGCTTAACCGGGAGGGTGACCGCGTTTCGCGTAATTAATTTCACTTCTTTGTATTTGTTGACGTGCTGATGTGCCCGATAATGTAATAAACCTTCGTGCAGAACAAAAATTTGAATAGGCAGAGGAAGTCGCTGATGAATAACACCTAGGGCAAGAATTAAATGCCGTATGTGAAACAAAATGATTCACCAAAACACCACGAGATCCTTAAAATTCAATTAAAAGTCGGTATTTTTGAATGGCTCCAACCCTTTTCGCTGTTAATCCACGATGAGCTTGTTAAAATCCAAGTAGTTAAAATTCAAGTAGGTTGGGTTGAGCGCCCGCGAAGCCCAACAGATTATTACCCCTCACCCGTAGGAGCGAAGATATGCGAATGGATCATCCCCCACAACCGTCCGAAAAAGAGTTAGCCCGCTGGACGATTAAAGCCAACGAGTTACAGATTGACGAAAACCAAAAACTGGGGCAAGGCAGTTTTGGGGTCGTGTATCGGGGTAGCTTTCGGTATAACCGAGTCGCCATTAAGCAATTGCATGTCTCGGATTACACGGAAGAAGCCT
>CAYGED010000101.1:0-5217 GCA_964348555.1 uncultured Coxiellaceae bacterium | reverse complement strand
GTATAATCAGACGGTCTTTTCGAATGAACAACGAGGGAGGGGGTAACCAATCGTGTCGAACAACAAACCGTTGTATGATCCCACTCAAAAGTTGATCGGTAAAGACAAACTGGCGCGCATCCCGATAAAAATCGAAGCCACAACAACTCCCTTACGAAAACCAGACTGGATTCGCATTCGTTTATCCACTGATAATAAAGTGGCGCAATTAAAAAAACTGCTACGTAAAAATCATTTAGTCACGGTCTGCGAAGAAGCGTCCTGCCCAAATTTAAACGAATGTTTTGGACATGGCACAGCAACGTTCATGATCATGGGAGACAAATGCACACGCCGCTGCAGTTTTTGTGACGTCGGACACGGTCGCCCAGATCCACTCGATCCTGACGAAGCCAAGCACTTAGCTGAAACCGTTCGTATCATGAAACTAAAGTACGTCGTGATCACCTCGGTTGACCGCGATGATTTGCGCGATGGCGGCGCAGCACATTTTGCGGATTGTGTGAATGCCGTGCGTGAAAAAAATCCGGGTATTAAAATCGAAATATTAGTTCCCGATTTTCGAGGGCGCATGGAAAAAGCACTGAATGCTTTAGCGGAAGGCTTGCCCGATGTGTTTAATCATAATATTGAAACCACTGAACGCTTGTACCCACAAGTACGGCCTGGCTCAGATTATCGATGGTCATTGCAATTACTCCACGCTTTTAAAAAATATTTCCCCAACATCCCAACAAAATCCGGCATGATGCTGGGACTGGGAGAAACAGATCAAGAAGTGGAAGCGGTATTACACGACCTTCACGCACACCAGGTTGATAGGTTGACACTCGGCCAATATTTACAGCCCACACCTTATCACAGCGCCGTTGATCGTTATGTGACGCCGCAAGCGTTTAATGCATTTAGCGAACACGCCAAAAAATTAGGTTTTTCAGCTGTTGCGAGTGGACCTTTGGTTCGATCGTCTTATCATGCGGATTTACAAGCACAAGGAAAAAACGTTTCATAACGTTGTGAACAATGATGATTGAACACTACCTAAATCAAATTAATCTTTATTTGCAGCTACACACCTATCTCGGGGGGTTATTCTCCTTCATTGTTTCTTTAACGGAATCCTTACCACTCATCGGCACCATCGTTCCCGGATCGTTGACCATGACCGTGATCGGCGTTTTAGTCGGCCGCGGAATGATTTCCTTCAACACCACTTTATTCTGGGCCATCATCGGCGCACTCACTGGCGATACGATTGGATTTTGGATCGGAAAAATTTACAATGAGCGCCTACGTGACATGTGGCCTTTCAAAAAACATCCCCAATGGCTCACCATGGGTAAAACTTTTTTCCAAAAACATGGCGGTAAAAGTATTTTAATCGGGCGCTTCGTCGGCCCCGCGCGAAGCACGGTGCCATTAATTGCTGGCTTATTAAAAATGTCATGGGGGCGATTTTTTGTGGCTGCCATTCCCTCTGCAGTGATGTGGGCCATTGCTTATATACTTCCGGGTGTGCTCATTGGTGCAATCTCTTTAGAAATTCCACACGGTATGGCAACCAAATTTATCTTCACTGGGTTGTTAATCATCGTCATTCTCTGGCTTATTTTTTGGGCTATTCAACGCTTTTTTATGTTAATCGTTTTCTATGTGAATAAGACAATCGATCGGATATGGAATTGGCTGAACCGGCGCCATTCGTCCAAATATTTAATTCGAATAATCACTAATAAGGTAAACCCAGATGACCACCATCAACTCACTTTAATCTTATTAGCATTTCTTTGTTTACTTTGTTTTTTAGCCATACTCATTTGCATTTTTATTTACGGATCCCCCAACCAATTCAATAACGCCATTTTTTATTTCTTGCAAAGTATCCGCTCGCATTCCGGAAACAATTTTTTTGCTATGATGACAATCCTAGGAGACAAACGGGTCATCTTCACCATTGCCGGCTTAACCGCGATCGGTCTTTCCATGCAAAGACAATGGCGCCCATTTTTTCATTTAGTTTTAATCACCCTTGTTACAAGCGTTATTATCGAAGCGTTTAAATGGGTTTTATATTCACCTCGCCCAGGTGGATTCGTGATTGCTAACACTTCCTCCTCTTTTCCCAGCGGACACACTGCATTCTCACTCGCCATCTTCGGCTTTCTGAGCTTTTTAACTGCACAACAATTTTCGCGAAAATGGCACTGGATTCCTTACACAATAACCAGCATACTTGTCGCTCTCATCGGACTTTCTCGCTTGTATTTAGGTGCTCATTGGATGACAGATATTCTAGCGAGTGTTTTTCTTAGCTTTATTATTTTACTCCTCACCATTATTGCTTATCGTCGTTACTCACCACCTGCTTTTAGTCAACTGGCTTGGCCTATTATTGTTGTTCTCGCCGTTTCACTCTCATGGGCCGGTTACAGTGCGGTTTTATTTAAATCCATCATGGAAGAATATGAGCCCTACTCACCCACTCAAGAAATATCCATCCACGAATGGTGGAATAATCCCTTGCAATATCTCCCCATTTACCGACTCGATCGCCTGGGCAACCCGATACAACCCTTCAATGTTCAATGGGCCGCTCCCTTAAACGATATTAAACAAAATTTACTGGGACACGGATGGCAACTGATTCAAAGTAAAAACAATGTAAAATCGGCTATCGGTCGATTAGCGAGTTACAACCCAGAAAATCATTTACCGATATTGGCACAGCTCTACCGCCTCAAACCACCGGTTTTGTTTATGATAAAACACGTTCATCACAGTTCCACGATTATTGAACTGCGCCTCTGGGAGTCCGGCGTTCAATTTTATGCGAACCTCATACCGCTCTGGGTTGGTTCCGTTAATTATCATGCGCCTCCATTGCGCTTAATCTCGATTCAGAAAACGCGAGCTGTAACCTTAAACGGAGACGGCGGTCTTTCCATCGTAGCAAAAGACAACCACACTGATCAGAAAAAATGGATACAAGTTCCTACGGACAAGCAACCCAAAAAAATAAACCCACTCAACTGGAACGGAAAAATACTATTACTCCGCGCAAACTTAGCCCTCCATCCTAGTAGATGAATAAATACCTCGTGGCTTAAGTAATTCTTTATGGATTACGCACAAAACGCGCTAATTCACCCTGCAACAGTTGAGCCTTTGACATCTCTCAAAAACCATGTCATAAACGTGAACAAATACCCAGCGGCAAGCCGCGGGGAAAAAATTTTTTTAGGATCGACAGGGTTTCAATGATGAAAAAGAATATCTTCTATGCGCAATCGGGTGGAGCAACCGCCGTCATCAATGCCACCGCTTGTGCTGTCATTCAAACAACGGCTCAGTATTCTGGAAAAATTGGCAAAGTCCTCGCCGGTCGCAACGGCATCATTGGCGCTTTGAAAGAAGAACTCATCGACACCAGCTTTGAATCCCCCGAAGCGATTGAGGCTCTTAAATATACCCCCTCCAGTGCCTTTGGATCCTGTCGGTATAAACTCAACAATATTAAAGACGATCAGCGACAATACGAGCGTCTCATTGAAGTCTTTAAAGCGCATGATATTGGGTATTTCTTCTATAATGGCGGTGGCGATTCGCAAGACACCAGCCACAAAATATCCCAAATGAGTGACATGATGGACTACCCGCTCATTTGCATCGGCATTCCGAAAACCATCGACAACGACTTGCCATTCACGGATTGCTGTCCCGGCTTCGGCTCGGTGGCCAAGTACGTGGCCGTGTCGACGCAAGAAGCGGCCCTCGACGTCCGAAGCATGTCAGCCACTTCCACCAAAGTTTTTATCCTAGAAGTCATGGGACGACACGCGGGCTGGATTGCGGCATCGGCTGCTTTAGGGCAGCGAACGCCTGAAGATCCCCCTCACCTTATTCTACTCCCCGAAGTACCCTTTGAATCGGGGCCCTTTCTAGCCAAGGTTAAACAAACCGTTGAAAAACAGGATTACTGTGTCATCGTGGTCTCTGAAGGCGTACGTAATCCCGACGGCCGATTTATCTCTGAATCGGGTTTGCACGATGCTTTTGGGCATGAACAACTGGGCGGCGTTGCTCCGATCATCGCTCACTTGATACAGAAAAACCTGGGTTATAAATATCATTGGGCTGTCTCAGACTATTTGCAACGTGCGGCACGCCACATCGCCTCTCAAACGGATTTGGATCAAGCTTACGCTCTTGGAAAAGCGGCAGTTGAGTTCGCCCTTGCTGGCAAGCGCGATGTGATGCTCACCATCAAACGCGAATCCGAAACGCCTTATCAATGGAGCATTGGAACAGCATTACTGGCTGATGTGGCGAACATTGAACGAGCAATACCCCGTGATTGGATTGACGCTTCTGGCTTTGCAATCACCGATACCTGTCGGCGCTATCTTGAGCCGCTGATTCAAGGCGAAGCTTACCCGCCTTATAAAAATGGAGTCCCCAACTACGTCAGCTTGAAAAACCGACTCACGGAAAAAAAGCTTTCCTCGGCTTTTGTGATTTAGAATCCATATCAACAAAATAAATACCCCGTGGCAAGCTGCGGGGAAAAAATTTTTAATCAAACAGGAATTGTGCTGTTTGCGAAACTCATGTCAAAAAAAACCCCGGCGGGTGCCGGGGTCTTGACAAATAGGCTTAAATTAACCTACTTATTTAGCACTTACGTTTAAGTTACAACCACCAAACGTAATGTGATGTCGGTCTGGGGTGATGCTAGTAGCTGGGTTCATCTGTGACAATGAGATAAGGTCCCCATTGTGGAAAGCAATACCAGTCAGTTGTTTAACTTGACCAGGAGCAACCGTACCACGAACCACGATTGGCTCAAGAGCAGTTTTAATCTGGTAAGTAAGAACCGAAGATTTAGCAGGAACTGCTAAGTAACAGTTCGAAAAGCTAACGCCAGCAGGTGCAGCCTTAGAAAAGTTAATGGTTACGACATGGCTGCCTGTACCATCAAGCGTATAACCTTTACCGGCCAACTGCACTTGATCAGGGTAACAATTAGAAGCCGTACACATAGCCGGGTCATTTGCTAACACGGCTAACGGAGCAGCCATAGCAGCCACGAGGGCTAAAGTAAGAATAGATTTTTTCATTATTTTATAACCTCAATAAAAATCAAAAAGCATCCTGATGAAAAATGATGGAATCCTTAAGTCAAGTATCATTTGTGCGCAAATTTTACACAGATTGATC
>CAYGED010000100.1:0-5237 GCA_964348555.1 uncultured Coxiellaceae bacterium | reverse complement strand
GAAGAAAGTAAATGAATGCGCAAACACCAATCAAACAAATGGGAATGGTGATGCTCGGAATAAGTGTCGATCGCCAAGAACCTAAAAATAAAAATACCACAAGAACGACTAAAAAAATCGCGAAAAAAATATCATCGTAAACGGAATGAAGCGATTCTTTTAAGTAGCTGGTGCCATTCCAAGCCACGTGTATTTTCATTCCCTCTGGAAAACTTTGCTCTAACTTCTGTAAAGAGCCCTGCACTTCTTGCGCCACACTGATGGGGTTAGCCGTTGCTTCTGAATAAACCCCAATGCCCACCGCAGTTTTTCCATTGATGCGCATCGCACTATCGGTATTTTCTGGGCCTACTGTAACGTTAGCCACATCACCTAACCGTAAAAAATAACCGCCATTATCTCGAATGACCAGATGGCGAAACTGATCAGCATTACTAAGCTCACCTTGACTTAACACACTGTAATAACGACTGGGACTTTTAATTTGACCACTGGGAATATTGATATTTTGCCGCAATGCTTGCGTTAACTCATTCACGGTGACATTTTTTGCCACCATTTTTGCGGGATTAAGATTCACTAGCATCGCATAGTCTCGCTCATTATAAAGCTCAGCGCTGGCCACCCCCACTTGCTGTTCCAGTTGAGGTAATACATAGCGATTGGCATAATCGGACAAGGCCATCGCCGACATATGGGGATCCGTCAACGTTAATATGAGCGTTTGTAAACTATTGGGATCGCGCTTTTGGATGATCGGCGGATCCGTGTCGGTGGGTAATTCTTTGGAAATTGTGGCGAGTGCGTTGCGCACATCGTTCACCGCCGCATCCATATTCACACCCAAATTAAAACGCAATATCACCCGGCTTGTTCCTTGTTGGCTATTGGAAAGTATCGTCTCTAAACCGCCGATCCCCACCAAATCATTTTCAATGGGCGTGGTGATTTGCGATTCGACAATGGATGCACTCGCGCCCGGATAAGTAGTTGTCACGGTGATCACGGGTGGGCTGACATTGGGATAGCCGCTCACCGGAATTCGCATGAAACCGATAATACCCACTACAATGAGGATTAAACTCATCACGAAGGTCAATACGGGGCGTCGAATACAAAATTCGGTGAATTTCAAGGCTGATTTACCTCTTTTACCGGGGTGCCCGTATTTAGCATTTGTTGCCCAGCCACGACAATGATATCGCCCATTTTCAATCCATTGAGAATTTGCACCTGATTGCTGAAAGTTTCACCCACTTGCACCGGTACTGCTTCTGCTTTTCCATTGATAACGCGATACACTTCAGCGCCGGTAATCGTCGGCACAAGACTCGCCTCCGGTACAACCATAGCCTGCTGACTCACGCCGATCGATTCTTTTACCTTCACAAATAATCCCGGCGCTAAACGGTTATCTGGGTTTGGCACGTCCGCTTGTAATGCAACGCTGTGTGTCGTTGGATCGACGGCAGGTGAAATGTACGTTAATACACCATAAAATTGAGTTCGATCTTTCTTTGGCTCACTGGGTAAAGTCAGCGTAACGGTTTGCCCCAATTTTAACTGAAGCAAATACCGCTCAGGAAATTGATAATTAACTTGTAAGCGTTCCCGGTTTACTAAAATCGTCAAGGTCTGACCAACCTGCACATAATCACCCACATTGACATTCTTTGCACCCACATACCCATCAAAAGGTGCGCGTATTGTCGTTTCATCCACGAGCGTTTGCATGCTGGCGACTTTCGCTTGCGCCTGAAGAAAATCCGCACGCATTTGATCGATCACTTGTTTTGGCTGTGCACCCACGCTCTCAAGCGATTGATTACGCTCATAAGTGACTTTCGCCAATGCCAACGCTGCTTTTGCTGAATCCAAATCCGCCTGATAAGTGCGATTATCCAGTTGAATGAGTGGCGTTCCTTTTTTAATATAAGCGCCTGGCTGATACAGAATGTTAGCCACCTTTCCAGCAACGTCCGAGCTAATATTACTGATCTGCTGCGCTTGTAACACACCCATGCTCACTAAATAATTGGGAATGTCGGCACTCGAAACTTTCGCAACTTGAACGGATACCGTTGGGTTTTGAAATGTCGACTTGGGCTGCACATGCTGTTGAGAGTGGCGCCAAAAAAAGCCTAAACACAAAATCAAAATAATGGCGAGACTGTAAGCAAAAAACTTTTTTATCATTCTTAAAATTCCCAGTGTCTTAACCCAGATATTTCATACCGGGGCACCCATTCTAGTGTACAATAAAAGCCGCAATGCTTGCTAATGATACAAAATGGAATCCAATAATAAGGTTCCAATGTAAACATCCGATAACAGCGGTTCACACCAATGTAACCAACTTGTTACACGATAAGGTATCATCATGATAGCAAAACTACTCGATGGCCGCGCCTGCTGTGAAAAGGTAAAAGCCAAAGTAAAAGCGGCAGTTGAACAACGTCGCCAAAAAGGATTACCTCAACCGGGGCTTGCGGTCATTTTGGTTGGCAATAACCCTGCTTCAGAAGCGTATGTCGGCCACAAACAACGCGCCTGCGAAGCCGTGGGAATTCATTCCAAAACGCATCGTCTTTCAGAAAAGGCGAGCGAGAATGAACTTAATCAACTCATCGATCAATGCAATCAAGACCCCTTTATTCACGGCATTCTTCTGCAGCTGCCTCTCCCAGAGACGATTGATGCCGATCATTTACTCGAACGAATACATCCTAAAAAAGATGTCGACGGTTTTCACCCCTACAACATGGGCCGCCTGGTGCAAAAGCGACCTTTGTTACGGCCCTGCACGCCGTTTGGCATTATCACCTTACTCACCGAAAATCAGATCGAATTAAAAGGCAAGAATGCCGTTGTCGTCGGCGCCTCTAATATTGTCGGTCGACCCATGGCATTGGAATTACTGCTGGCTAAAGCCACGGTAACAGTTTGCCACAGCGCAACACAGGATCTTGCTGATCAAGTTCACCGAGCGGATATCCTGATCGCTGCCACCGGTAAGGCTGGCTTGATCAAGAGCGATTGGATTAAGCCAAATGCGGTTGTGGTCGATGTCGGCTTCAGTCGATTAACCAATGGAAAAATTATCGGCGATATTGACTTTCAAACCGCAAAAGAAAGCGCTTCGTGGATTACACCCGTACCGGGTGGCGTGGGTCCAATGACGGTGGCCATGTTACTGCAAAACACGCTACAAGCCACAGAAATTACAGACTGAAAAGATAGTTCGCCGTTGCCGACAAACCATTCACGGTAAGCTTTCTCATCTCGCTGGTTGTTTGTGTAGCGGTCGACAGCGTCGTATTTTGAATTAATCCCATGTTACCGTTGCTATAGAGTGAGAAAGTGTAACTAAGATCCGTGAATAGACTGCTGCTAAAATAATGTCGCCAGCCAGCGCCAAAAATACCACCGTTCAAAGCTTCCTTACCGGTAACATTTCCAGCACCTGCCCCGGCCGGTACTCTAATTGATAAAATCTCTCGCAGGTAAGCAGCCGTATAACCAAATTCAAGATAAGCGACATCCGCATCACTTGCTCGAATCCCACCGAGTATCATGCCATTGAAACGAGATCGTAAATTAACTTGAGCACCCCCTATTTGAACACCAGAATCATCTGTATAGTTGTGAATGTTAGCATATTCGTATTGCCCTAAAATACCAAAAATCCAGTGGTCACCTGCCGCAGTATAACCAATTTGACCAGCAACACCTAAGGCGTCAACGGTGGGTGCCTGATTCGCAGTAGCAACATTTGTACCCGTGAAATCGGTTTGGGTTAGGTCGTATTTATACGATTTGTAACTGATACCGGCGCCAATATTGACACCATTCATATCAATCGCAGGAGTTTCAGGTCCGCCGGCAAACGCCATAGAAACAAGAGAAAACGAAGCAAAAATGCTAAGCGCTAATTTTTTTCTTACTTCCATGTCGACTTCCTTCTATCAACTTAAAGAAATTAGGCCTACATGCTTCACATTTAAGCCATTGCAGTAGGCCTAGGATATAATTAGGTTTACTGATTGTCAAATCTTAATTTGAACGTCAGTTCTGGATAAAAAAATCTCCGCATTTTCTTATCCAGAACTGGGCTTTTTACGCTGGATCCCGGATAATTTGTTCATCCTTGAATCAAATTTCCGGGATAACCTAGGTTTTGGATAAGCGTTTTTGAGATTATAGGCTTATCCAAAACCCAGGTTAATTTGAGGTATTATCGCTAACCCACGCTATGCATATTACACACAGCAAACAGCCCTCTCATTTTTAGATGAGAGGGCTGCCGCGGGAAACAACTATCTGTTTATTTCAACTCTATCGTCTGTTAGACGTTGAACAGATAATTAGCTGTTGCCGTTACACCGTTTACAGTCAGTCGCTTGATGCCACTCATTGTTTGAGTTGCCGTCAACAGAGCTGGAGCGGTTGTGTTTGTTGCGGGTAGAATAACTCCCGATTCCTTATTGCCGTAGAGCGCGAAGCTATAGCTCAGGTCTACGAAAACATTATTGATGAAATAATGTCTCCAACCAACACCGGCAATACCACCGTTTAAGGTGTATTTCGTGCTTAATGGGCCTGCACCTGCACCAGGAGGTACGTCCAACCCTAAAAGGGATTTACCCCAGAACGCTGTGTAACCGCCTTCTAAGTAAACAGCATTCGCATCGTTTACTTTCAGACCGCCTAACAGCATCGCATTTATGTGGGAACGCAGCATCACTTGCGCATTGCCAAGCTGAATACCAAAGTCGTTGGTGAAGTTTCGAACATCATCGTATTCGAATTGGCCTACCACTCCAAAAATCCAGTTATCACCTGCGTAGGTGTAACCAAGTTGGCCTACAGGACCAAATTTATTAACCGTTGGAGCTTGATTTTCAGTAGCTGCTTCTAAGTTAGCTGCCGTAAAGTCAGATTGCGTCATGTCATACTTGTATGAGTTATACGCACCACCAACACCGAGGTTAATACCATTCATATCGATCATTGGCATTTCTGGCCCGCCGGCGAAAGCCGTCGTTACCAGACAGCATAAGGCAGATACGCCCAGTGCTAATTTTGTAGTTGTTTCCATGTCGAGTTCTCCGTTATCAACTAAATTTAAACATGAATTAAAAATAGGCTTACAATCAAGCTTATTTTTAGCCTTCATAAAAGGCTATAGGACAAAGAATATAGACACATTTATCAAATGTCAAATATTTATTTTAAAT
>CAYGED010000099.1:0-5239 GCA_964348555.1 uncultured Coxiellaceae bacterium | reverse complement strand
TTCAATATGATGACCCAGTAAGAAACGATGAGGTGGGCTATTCGGTTCTGCTTGTTCAAGAAGAGAAAACCGAATCGAATTCAGGTGAAAAACGAGGTACAGCGAATTTAAACCATATTCCTCGAGCCTGGGGGAAAATTCCAGACGATGTGTTTCTGCATCTCCTGTCGTATGTGATATTCAAAGAAAGATCACGATTTTGCGTCAACAAAGAATACACACGCATGGTTAATAAAGCCTTTCAAACCCGTATGATTGACGTGAATGAACTACTGGGTACTCAGTGGAATCTTGAAACCGACTTAGAAGCGCCGGCTGGTTTCTCAGAAGAGAAATCGCAAGAGACAAAGACTAGGCGTTTACCGAATGAAGGTCTATACCATATTTTACGTTTTCTATCGCTTAAAGAAAAAGCCAGTCTGATGGCGACAAATAAAAGCTGGCGGAGATTTATTGGCAATCACCCTGCTGAACCTCAGGTGAAAAAAGCAAAAAAGGCTATTGAAATCTTAAACGCTAATCGTTTTGTTATTTATAATAACGATGACGTGGATGATCCTAATATTATAAACCAGAATGAAGAAATAATGCGTTCCGAAAGAAACAGGATCTATCAATCCATTCAGAATGGAAATGTTTTTCCCCTGGCAGTTAATGAAGAGTTCAGGGCTTATCGTAATGCAGTGAAATGGAAAGCAATAGGAAGAGTTGCGTTTGATATAGCGTGGTTGTCAGGACTTATTCTTGGGGTTGTGTGGCTTACTGAAGGATGGGGGCTCACTAAGGGATGGGGCCTCGTAGCAGCGGCAGCCATTTTATTATCCGTGCTGAGTGGTGGATGTGGATTTGGAATACATCGAGAAGTCATCTTAGAAGTTTGTTGTTTCTCTTGGTGTTTCTGTTTTTCTAATATGGGAGACATTAAAACAGCTATCCAGCGTGATCCAACGGTTAGCTCCATAAGAATGCTGATTTCAGGAGTAAATGAACTGAACAGTGATGATGAAGAGCTGGAATTGCTCGAAGAAGGAGGAGAACCAAGCACTTTTTATAGGGCGATGAGTTAAGTGATTAAATTTTTGGAGTATGCGTGATGAGAAAGGTTTTTATCTATGGTGATCCAGCCAGAAACACTGATGGAAAAGTGAAGGTACCCGTTGAAGAAAAGGAAGAGAAAATCGACGTGGGTAAAGTAAAAGAAATTAAACCATTTACGCATGCTGATGGAACTCTTCTTGTGGATTATGCCAATATTCCTCGAACCTTGAATGGGGTTTCTAAGGATTTATTTTTATATAAGATTCTACCGTACTTGAGCTTCCGAGAAGTATTCCAATTTCGCATCAGCAAAAACTATCCTGACTTTGTTCGACAATTCCCTTTCCAGATGAATCTGTTGTTTGGTCCTGAGTGGTCTCGGGGGTTTAATGGACAAGAAGATTCCGGAGGGGTATTGAGTTTGCCCAAAGAGAAAAAGCGAGAGCTAAAGTATAAGTATAAAGAGATTTTACGCATTTTGTATTTTTTGAATTTTCTATCACTCAACGACAAAATAAGCTTGATGCAAACAAATACAAGCTGGAGGGAGATGATTCTTCGTAATTCTGCTTTTGTTGAGCAGTTGAAAAGGGCAAAAAGAGCAGTTCAACAGATCGATGAGATACCTTTTATTTATATTGACTCAGGTCCTGCCGATCGTTTTTCGAGAAAGGAGCGAACTTTATTGCATCGACAAATATTGAGTAATAGCAATTCTAAATAAGAGCTTGCCTCCCAACTTCAGGTTCATCGTCGTAAAGCCAGATGCAAAAATATAGGCATTATTCTCGCAGAGTTCGTGACTTGGCCTTTGTTTATTTCAGGAATAGTATTGCTTACCAAGGGGTGGGGTGTGGGACTTCTACTGGTTTTTTTTGGTGCGTTGGGTATAGGTGTGCTGCATTTCCCAGCCCGTTGTTGTTGTTGTCGTACTGCTACTCCTGTAGGAGGCGTCATAATCTCGGCCGTAAGAGGCTTGATTAACGATTGTCGATCAGCTGATCATGAAGATGATGAAAAACTGGAGTTGCTCGAAGAAGGAAGAGGATCAAGCGCTTCTTACGGGGCGACAAGTTAAGTGATTAAATTTTTGGAGTATGCGCGATGAGAAAGGTTTTTATCTATGGTGATCCAGCCAGAAACACTGATGGAAAAGTGAAGATACCCGTTGAAGAAAAGGAAGAGAAAATCGACGTGAGTAAAGTAAAAGAAATTAAACCATTTACGCGTGCTGATGGAGCTCTTCTTGTGGATTATGCCAATATTCCTCGAACCTTGGATGGGGTTTCTAATGATTTGTTTTTATATAAGATCCTGCCGTATTTGACGTTTTCCGATTTATTGAATTGTTCCTATGTTTGCAAAGCTTATGAAAGCGCTGTTAATGAATTTTTAAATAAGTACAAAGGTCCAATACCGGCTTCATTTAGTTTGAATTGGACTATCAGTTCAGGGGCTTCCTTGGGCAGTCTGATTCGAGAATCAAAACGGCGTTATAAAGAGTTGCTTGATACTCATATCATTACTCAAGCGAACGAGAATGATAGGCCTCCTTATGAAGACTGGTCAGGGCTTGAGTTTGATAATAAAAAACGGCAAATACGGACATTGTTGAAAAGTAAAGGCCCTAATTCAACAGCATTTAACACTCAATGGCAGACTTTTCGTGGGAAAGCAAGATCGACTTCGCGACGAATACTGACACAAGAGGTCATTTCTTTTTTCTTGTTTTCCATGGGCATTGTCTCACTTCTGCAAGAGTGGGGTAATGGCGCTACGATTCCTTTGTTACTCTTTGGTTCAATCGGGTGTTGTGCTCAGCATTTTCAATGTATTCGCGATGCGCTGTTCCTATGGGGCTGTGGTACGATTTTAAAAAAAGATGTATTGAATGATCCAACCGTCGTGGCTGTGCAGCAGCTGGTTCACGATTGCCATTTGAAAAATGATCAGCAAGCTGATGATGAAAAGGCTCAATTACTTGAAGAAGGTGGAAGACCGTCTTATGGGGCGGCGCCGTAACGTCAGCTAGTGTGGAATGATTAATTCGATTATTCGCTGGTAGAGCTTCGTTAATTTTTCCAAATCTTGAATGGAGATCGACTCATTCACTTTGTGTGCGGTTTCGTTAATGGGCCCGAGTTCGACGACTTCGCAACCGGTTTGTGCAATGAAACGTCCATCCGAAGTGCCGCCATAAGTGTTGGGTTCGGTTTTAACCTGGCAAATTGCCTGAATGGCTTGCCCAGCGATAGCGGCTAATTTTCCGTTGCCACTGTAATAAGGTTGACTGCTGACATTCCAATGGAGTTCGTATTCCAATTCATGTTGCTTTAAAATCGCTTCGCATTTTTGTTGAAGTTGTTCAGTTGTGTGAATCGGCGCGTAACGGAAATTAAATTGCGTGTTTAATAAGCCAGGAATAACGTTTTGAGCGCCGGCGTCGGAATGAATGTTGTAAATTTGAAACGACGTGGGTGTGAAATGTTCGTTGCCATTGTCCCAGGTGGTTTTGGTGAGCGCGTGCAGCGCTTCAAAACAACGGTGAATGGGATTGTTAGCGAGATGCGGATAAGCAATGTGACCTTGTTTCCCAAAAATAGTTAAGTCACCATGCATCGAGCCGCGGCGTCCGATTTTGATGGCATCGCCGAGTTTTTTATTGCTAGTGGCTTCGCCAACGAGGCAATAATCCAACTTTATTTTTTGTTGTTGTAAATAATCGATGACTTTTTGCGTGCCGTTGAGCGCAGGGCCTTCTTCATCGCTGGTGACAATAAATCCGATGGTGTCCGCATGATTGGGGTGTTGTGCAACAAAATTTTTTGCGGCGATGACCATGGCGGACAATCCGCTTTTCATGTCGGTGGCGCCGCGGCCGAAGAGATGCCCATTTTGTTCAGTCGGTGTGAAGGGATCTGTTTTCCACGAAGATAAATCGCCGGGCGGAACAACATCCGTGTGCCCTGCAAAAACCAATGTTGGGGAAGTGTTGCCATGCCACGCCCAAAAGTTATTAACGTCTCCGAAAGGTAAGAGGTTGCACTGAAATCCCGCTGACTTGAGATGATCGATAAGAATTTTCTGGCAACCAGCGTCGTTGGGAGTCATGGATTTACATTGAATCAGTTGTTTCAGTAAAGCGAGTGTTTCAGACATGGGTTTATTTCAGTCCTTCTCGCAGCAATTCGTTGAGTGACACTTTGCCACGCGTTTTTTCATCCACTTGTTTAACGATGATCGCGGCGTAGCGTTGGTATTTTCCGTTGTTGGAAGGCAATCCGCCAGAAATAACCACGGAACCAGCAGGTATTCGGCCATAGGAAATTTCATCGGTTTCGCGATTGTAAATCGGTGTGCTTTGTCCGATGAAAACGCCCATTGAAATGACGGAGCCTTTTTCAACGATAACCCCTTCGACAATTTCAGATCTCGCACCAATGAAGCAATCGTCCTCAATGATGGTGGGTTTGGCTTGGGGTGGTTCGAGTACACCACCGATGCCAGCGCCACCCGAAACGTGAACATTTTTTCCGATTTGTGCGCAAGAGCCTATTGTGGCCCAGGTGTCGATGAGCGTGCCGGAATCAACATAAGCGCCGATGTTAATGTAAGAAGGCATCAGAATCGTGTTGGGAGCCAGAAAGGCGCCGTAGCGCACAATTGCATGAGGAACCACTCGAACACCGGCTTCTGCAAAGGAGGTGGAGTGGTTGGTGAATTTCATCGGAATTTTATCGTAGAACGAGGCATATCCTGCTTCAAAGGGGCGACAAGGTTCAGTTTTAAAATACAAAAGCACGGCCATTTTGACCCAGGCGTTAACGATCCATTGGCCATTTTGCTTTTCGGCAACGCGTAATTTGCCTGAGTTAAGGTGATCGATCACTTCGTGGATGGCAGCCCGCAGGGCTTCTGGGGTGGCCGTTGGTGAGAGGTTTTGTCTATCGGCATAAGCCGTTTCGATTTGGCGTATTATTGTTTCCATGGTGTTATCATATCAAATTGTTTTATTGACGCACCATGGCTTGCTCAGTATGATGCGTTTTTTCAGTGACTAGGGCCTGTTGTTGTTTACTTTTTCACTTTGATAAGGGTCTGGACGACAGACACCCAAGGCCGCCTCGGGGTATAGCGCAGTCTGGTTAGCGCGCCTGCTTTGGGAGCAGGATGTCGGGGGTTCAAATCCCTCTACCCCGAC
>CAYGED010000098.1:3369-5293 GCA_964348555.1 uncultured Coxiellaceae bacterium | reverse complement strand
GATCTCGCCCCCGTGGGCCCGAATGATATCGCGAGCAACCGCAAGCCCTAAACCAGCACCACTTTTGCTCGGCGAACGTGACGCGTCCACACGATAAAAAGGCGCAAACACTTTTTCAAACTGCGCTTCGGGAATACCGGGCCCCTCATCCGCGATGCGCACCTGAATATTGTCACCACTTTTCTTTAAGGTCACGTCGACTTTATCACCATATTTAACCGCGTTTTCAATTAAATTCACAAAAGCTCGTTTAAGCCCTGTAATTCGCCCAAAAAACGGCGTGCGTTGCAATTCGCTGTGATAAACCACCTCGTGCCCCACATCCACTAAATCATTACAAATGGATTCCAACAACGCGTTCAAATCAAATCGTTCCATACTTTCGCTGCGCACATGATCGCGCGCGAACAATAAAATGGAAGCAATCATGTTTTCCATTTCTTTCAAATCCGCAACGGCTTTTTCATATTGATCGGAATCTTTTAAATATTCTGCTCTGAGTTGCAACCGAGTAATGGGCGTTCGCAAGTCGTGTGAAATCGCCGCTAACATTTGCGTTCGATCTTCCAGTAATCGACGGATACGATTTTGCATTTCGTTGAAGGCACGAATCACTTCTTGCATTTCCGGCGGCCCTGCCACAGCCAACGGCGGAGATTGAATATCCACACCAAATCGTTTTGCCGCTTTTAAAAAAGCACGCATTGGCACATCCAATCGTTTAATCGCCCAAACACAAAGCGAAATAAGCGCAAACAACAAAACAACGGAAGAAAGAATTAAACCGACCTTTAACCAAACATTGCTGGAATGAAAAACACGGATATTCAGCCACTGACCGTTGACCAGTGGAATACTGATTCGCAGCGTTCGCGCATGTCGCAACACGTATTTTCGCAAAGAGCCCGGATCGGTGAGCTGTAAAATTTGCCCGTCTAACATGGGGCCTGGATTCATTGATACGGCAAACCCTTCACCTCGAAATAAATGAATGACGGCAGGCAAATGAGCCACCGATACGGATCGCGCGACCGTAACAGTCCGTACAACGTTCATCGCCAAATGCTCGCTGGAAGTTCGACTGCGTCCTAATAAAACATCGGTGCTGAAAATGGATATGCTGGCCCCAATAATCAATAAACAACCGATAAACAAAATCCAAAACGATTGCCTGGATTGGCGGCTCTGAAAAATGGATCCTCGAAGATGCATGACGTTGACCTTGCAACAAAAGCTTTAGCAATTGTACCTGATTTTGGTAGGTTTGGTGGATCACGCGCGAGAAACGTAATCCACCAAAGCTAATCCGTTGTAACCTCGGCGTTAAATTGATAGCCATCACCGCGCATGGTAATAATGATTTTCGGGGTTTTGGGATCTTTTTCAATTTTCTTTCGCAAACGCGCGACTTGCACGTCAATGGTTCGGTCATAGGGCATAGCCTCACGCCCTCGCGTCAAATCGAGCAATTGATCACGGTTTAGCGTTCGTTGAGGATTTTCAAGAAAAGCGACCAGCAATTCGTATTCCCCCGAGCTCAAGGGAATGGTAATTCCATCGGGCGCAATCAAGCGTCGCTTGTTTTGATCCAAGGTCCATGCTTCAAAATAGATGTTCGGCATCTTGGCCACTTGGCCTGCCTTGCGTTTTTGTGCGAGCGTCCCAGTGGTACGGCGAACCAAGGCTTTAATGCGGGCTAACAATTCACGCGGGCTGAATGGCTTCGACATGTAATCATCCGCCCCAACTTCCAGGCCCACCACGCGATCCGCTTCTTCACCCACCGCCGTCAACATGATGATGGGAATCTCAGACATTTCTCGCAATTGTCGACACAGGCTTAGCCCATCTTCTCCAGGGAGCATGATATCCAACACCACCAAATCAACCTGAGCTCGCTTCAAGGCCTTTGCCATCTCGCGAC
>CAYGED010000098.1:0-3359 GCA_964348555.1 uncultured Coxiellaceae bacterium | reverse complement strand
CGCAACGGACACGCGATACCCGTGTTTTTCCAAGTAATCGCAAAGGAGATCGCCGATTTGCGGATCGTCATCGACGATGAGAATGTGTGGTTTTTGAGCTAACACAATCTATTTTTTACCTGGAAGCCGCGCTTTTGGCAAGCAACATGTTGTAACGAAGCTGTTACAAAAGAGCGAGTGCTTTTCACATGATTACAACAGGGGGTTTCTAGAATGGCTGACATTGAGCCTGCTTGGCTTTAACGTTAACGAAAGAGGTATCTCATGAAAAACAAGGTAAAATCCATCACCGCCATCGCTGCTTTTGGTTTGGCTGCTTTGGCTATTTGTACGGGTGCTCGTGCCGCTGATACAGCACAACCCCTCACACCGGTTCACGCAACCGCAGCTAAACGTGTCGTCATCGCAAGACCCAACACCTTTCAATGCAATCAATGCAAAGTGATCGTTGTTCGTCACGCGCGTCGACCCGGCATCCACTCTGGGACGCATCAAACCGAAACCGCAAAATAGCGGAGTAAAAAAAGGTCGGCAATAGCCGACCTTTTTTATGCGTGATTTTTTAAGGTTTTATCTACTAAACGTTAGCGTTATTTAACACGTTTGCAGCATCATCGTCTTTTTCAACCTTCTCATCATCTGGTTTATATTCTACGAGTAGCGGATTTTTATAAAAAAATGTGTATTTCCGCTCATGCGAATCCAACCCACTCTTCGCTAACCCAGCTTCAATGAGCATCGCAAACGCCGTCAGAAATTTCGAAAGAAAAAGACGATTCTCTGGGTCGGCTAGCCAATCGCTGTCGATAATCAGGTTTAATTGTTCAGGCAATGGAGGCAACATCGAAGGACAAAAGGCAAGCCCGTGATGAAACAGCCTTCGAAGCACGAGCTTTAAAGACTGCCAGGCCAATTCCCATTTATCTTGATGATGCAATGCAATTTCTTTGGAAGGCATATTGGGGTTTTCACTGCGTTCATGGCCACCAAGCAAACGTGTATTTTCTTCAGTACTAGTCGCTATCCGAACGAAAAAGCGTCGCAGATCCAGCAAGATTTGGGGTACAAATCCAAATAGTAAAATCATGAAAGGCAAACGGAAATTGACAAGCAAAAATTCGGGAGGGGTATCGTCTGCAGTAAAACCATTATAATCAGCAAATGCTGGGCCTCCTTTTTCATAACCCCACCACGCGGCGAGACCCGACAGCGCCGCAAAAAGAATGGCAATGAAAGGACTCAGCTCTTCACGACCCGTTACTCTGACAACACCCGGGTCATGGGTAATTTTTCGATAACTTGCGGCAACCGTGTTTCTGTTCATATTCTTTTCTCCTTTCATATGCTGTTTCAAAAACGATAAGTGCACACACGCTAGCACAAAAAAATTGGTGTATACAATGGTTTTTGATATTTAATGGAAATTTAAGATTTAATCCTAGCCCGGGCTAACGATTGTTGGCAAATCTTCTGACTTTCCCATCGCATAGCGCATCACGCATTTTTTTAACCCATTCAAACGATTGGTGGCTTGCAATCCGAAATTGCGTGCTTGAATGAGCAGGGAAGCGTGCGAGCCGAATAATTCTTTTAATCCGCGCATCGCCAACAACATCAGCGTATTATCTCCCTTGCGCCAGCGCTCATAACGACGCAGCACGCGTAAACTGCCGATGTCTTTTTTCCCCGCGCGCGCATCGATCAAACACTGTGCCAAACAAGCCGAATCCATAAAACCCAAGTTCACCCCTTGCCCCGCCAACGGATGAATCGCGTGTGCTGCATCACCGATTAAGGCCAATCGAGGCTCCACATACTGTTTTGCATGTCGCATGATTAATGGAAAAGCGATGGGTTGCGACAAACGCGTAATTTCACTGAGCCGCAAACCAAACGCGTTATTGATTTCCCGATTAAATTCGATTTCATTTAATGCCATTAATCGATCCGCTTCGTTTGTCGACACCGACCAAACAATCGCACACTGATGCCGATCACTCAAGGGTAACAAGGCCAACACACCTTCCGGTAAAAACGCTTGCCAACCCGTTTGTTGATGCGATTGATCTGTTTTCACCACGCAAATCAACGCTGTTTGTTCATAGGATTTTTCGTTGAGTTCACTTTTCATTTGTTGACGTAGCCACGAACGCGAACCGTCGGCACCCACAACCAATTCACTCTTTATCTCTATTTTATCTTGCAAAATAACCGATACTCGATCGGATGACGAAACCAACGCTTGCGGAACGCCGGGACAATGAAAGACGACGTTCGATTTTTTTTGCAAAGACGCCCATAACACACGCATTATTTCTCGGTTTTCCACAATCGCACCGAGCGCTGGTTCACCTAACTCCGCACTGTCAAAATCAATTTCAGCACCGCCCAAACTGTCCCACACTTTTAATTGAGCCAGCGGGGAATAACTGCTATCGCGAATGGCTTCCCAAACACCCACGCGATCTAACATTCGCTTCGATATCGCATTAATCGCTGAAACACGTGCGTCGAGCGATCCCACTGTCCATTTTAAATTGGGTTCTTGCGTTTCAATCACCGTGATCGAAAAATCATGGTCGCTGTGACTCAATAGCGCCGCCAACATCAAGCCAACCATTCCACCACCGATGATGGTCACACTGGCCGTTTCGCTCGAGTTATTCAATGGATAAACCTCGGGCTAATTTGGGCAAGCGTCCTGCTACACCCATCAATCGTCGTGCTAATCTTTTTTTAATCGGCGAAAATAATTCGGCGGCCAACAAACCCATGCCACGCAATCGAGTCATGAATGGCAGATCCAAACCAAACAAATGCGTCATGCCTTGGGTAATCGTTGCCACGCGTTGTTGATCGGGCAGCCGCCATTGCGCGTATTGTCGCAAGACGCGTTCATCGCCTAATCGCTCCATTCGTTTGCTCGCTTCCACCAACACTTCGCTCAACACCGCCACATCGCGCAATCCCAAATTAAATCCCTGCGCAGCAACGGGATACAAGGTATGCGCCGCATTTCCCAGCAACACACATCCGGGACGAATTTGTTCTTCGGCTAACACGGTCTTTAACGGAAATGATTTTTCAATCGAAACGGATTGAATGCCATTCACATAACCGCGAAAATAAGCCTGTATTTTTTCTTTTAAAACCAGCGCATCCCAGGATTTTACGTCGTCAACCTGTGCAGCCGGCATCGTCCACACTAATCGATAATTTTTTCGTTCCGGTAACGGCAATAAGGCCAACGTACCCTGTTTGGTAAAACGTTCATAAGCAACGCTATCGTGTGGGATTGTTAATTCGACATACGCGGTCAATGCCACTTCATTGGCATCGTGTTCAACTGCTGAAATACC
>CAYGED010000097.1:0-5303 GCA_964348555.1 uncultured Coxiellaceae bacterium | reverse complement strand
GTATATATCTTAGTGAGTTTAACCACGAGCCGCTAACGCTCGCTCAATATCGGCAATCAAGTCATCGACATTTTCGATGCCCACAGAAAAACGCACTAAGCCATCTGTAATGCCGAGTTTTTCACGTGTTTCTTTGGGGAATGGACGCATGTGTCATGATGGCAGGGTGATCTACTAGGCTTTCAACGCCACCCAAACTTTCCGCCAAGGAAAAAAGATGGCAGTTTTCGAGAAAACGTACAGTTTCTTCGAGTGTTAAGTTGAAATCAACGGTCACGATGCCGCCGAAAGCGGACATTTGTTTTTTAGCGATGTCATGATTTGGGTGAGTTACTAAACCAGGGTAATACACGCGCTTTACTTTGGAGTGAGTTTGTAAAAACTGTGCAATTTTCTCGGCGTTTTGACAATGACGTTCCATACGCAGTGCGAGTGTTTTAAGGCCTCTTAAACCGATGAATGCGCTGAAAGGATCACCAATGGCACCCACCGCATTTTGGAGAAAGCTCAGTTCTTCGTTTAATTTTTTGTTGTCGCCCACGACCAAAATACCGGAAATAATATCGGAATGCCCACCGATATATTTTGTCGCAGAATGCATCACGATATCAAAACCTAATTCTAAGGGGCGTTGTAATATAGGTGTTGCAAAAGTATTATCCGCAACAGAAATTAAACCGTGTTTTTTCGCTAAGACTGCAACGCTTTTGAGGTCCGTGATTTTTAAGAGAGGATTGCTGGGCGATTCCACAAAGAGTAAGCGCGTATTTTTTTGGATGGCGGCTTCTACCTGTGTAAGATCGCTGAAATCGACAAACGTAAATTCCAAGCCACTCGAGCGTCGACGTACTTTTTCGAACAAGCGGTAGGTGCCGCCGTATACGTCGTCGGATACGATGACATGATCACCGTGGTTTAATAATTCCAATAAGGTTGAAATGGCCGCTAAACCAGAGGCAAACGCAAAACCACGCTGTCCTGATTCGAGATCGGCAATACAACGTTCGTAAGCAAAGCGCGTGGGATTTTGTGTACGTGAATACTCAAATCCTTGGTGTTTACCCGGACTACTTTGCACGTACGTCGATGTGGCGTAAATGGGCTGCATGATCGCACCCGTGCTGGGATCAGGTGTTTGTCCGGCGTGAATGACGCGAGTATTTATGTGTTTTTTATAAGAAGTCATGGGCTTTCATCCAACGATCGTCCACAAATTTAGTCAGGTAATTTCGAATAGAATCGGGGAGCAACACTAGGCAGCGTTGTCCTTTTTTCAATCGAGAGGCTACTTGCACAGCAGCCCATACGGCAGCACCTGACGATCCACCGCACAATAACCCTTCTTCACGAATGAGACGGCGCGCCATTTGGAAGGAGGGTTTATCTTCTGTTTTTACGTATTCATTTACTAAACTGTTATCGAGGACATCGGGGATGAAGTCGTAGCCGATGCCTTCGACTAAATACGATTTAATGTCAGTACCGCCACCTAGAATAGACCCCACTGGATCGACACCGATCACTTGTATGTCAGGGTTTACTTCTTTTAAACGTCGCGCAACACCTGTGATGGTACCACCTGTTCCCGCTGTCATCACGACCATGTCTAGATCTTTACCCATGTCTTTTAGAATTTCGTTGGCTGTGAATTGATAATGGGCTTCGGGATTATTTGGGTTGCTGTATTGATTTAAAATATGCGAGTGTGGAATCTCTTTTTGCAATCGCTGCGCAAGCGAAATATGACTGTCGGGAGCATCCCAGGCCGCTTCTGTGGGGGTGCGATAAATTTTGGCACCGAGGGCTTCGAGCACGACTTGTTTTTCATGACTCATTTTTTCAGGCATCGTGATTACAACAGAATAACCTTTGACGGCGCCGGCGAGTGCAATACCAATGCCCGTGTTTCCGGACGTGGGTTCGATGAGTGTGTCACCGGGGTGAATGCGGCCTTCTTTTTCAGCCTGGAGAACCATTTGGTAACCGATACGGTCTTTTACAGAACCGCCTGGATTTAAGAACTCACATTTTCCATACAGTGTGCATTCTAATTCAGTGCCGATACGATTGAATCGTACGATTGGGGTATTTCCAATGGCTTCTAAAATGTTGTTAATAATCATAATGCCCTCAATAGTAGCGTATGGATCACGGTATTGCTAGCGGCATTTGTTTTGCATTACTATGATGACAGCTTTAATGAGGAGAATCTGTATGAATCCAAAATCAATTAATGACATTGTTAAGCAAGTCATCGACGCTATGCCTGAGGGTGTTAAAAAATTACCACAAGACGTAAAGCAAAATATGCACATCGCTATGCTCGCTGTTTTAAATAAATTAAATGTGGTGACACGAGCAGAGTTTGATGCACAGCAAAAAGTACTGGCAAAAACACGTGAAAAATTAGAAGCACTCGAAGAAGAACTCAGAAGAAAATGCGTCGATCCAGAGTAACGTGTGTCGCTTGCCATTGTTCATAGCCGCGCGATTTCTGGTATACAGGCACTGCCCGTTCGTATAGAAGTGCATTTAACGAAAGGATTTCCGAGTTTTGGTATTGTAGGATTACCGGAAACGGCGGTAAAAGAAAGCCGACATCGGGTACGAGCCGCCTTGATTAATGCCGGATTTGAATACCCAATCAAACGCATGACTATTAATTTAGCACCTGCAGATTTGCCCAAAGAAGGCAGTGGGTTTGATTTACCAATTGCTATTGGCATTTTAGCGGCATCGCATCAACTAAAAATAGACAATTTACATCAGTACGAATTTATTGGTGAGTTAGCATTGTCGGGTGAACTCTGTGATGTGAAGGGTATTTTGCCGCTGGCCATTTCCGCGTGTTATGAAAAGCGTAATTTATTTTTATCGGAAAACAATGCGAGCGAAGCGGCGTTGATTTCTGGTGTTACAGCCTATGGTGCGAAAAATTTGGCGGAAGTTGTGGCGCATATCAATCAAACAGAGTTACTCCATGCAGTTTCCCCGGAAATCATCGAAACAAAAAGTAGCTATCCTTGTCTTAGCGAAGTGAAAGGTCAGGCACATGCAAAACGCGTTTTGGAGATCGCCGCTGCGGGTAGGCACCATTTGTTATTGATGGGGCCACCGGGTTCTGGGAAAACCATGCTGGCGAGTCGCTTGCCTGGTTTACTGCCACCACTGACACAGACAGAAGCATTAGAAACAGCCTCGATTTATTCGGTCAGCCATTGTGGCTTTGAAAAGAAACAGTGGAAGCAACGACCCTTTCGTTCTCCACACCATACAGCCTCTCAAGTGGCCGTCATTGGCGGTGGCAAAATAGCCCGACCCGGTGAAGTGTCCTTAGCACATCAGGGTGTTTTGTTTTTAGATGAATTTCCAGAATTTCAGCGCTCTGTGTTGGAAGTGCTGCGTGAACCTTTAGAATCGAGAGAGGTTCATATTGCTCGCGCCTCGGGCAGTGCCTGTTTTCCTGCCGCGTTCCAGTTGGTTGCGGCCATGAATCCTTGTCCTTGCGGTTATTCGGGAGATCGAGAAAAAGCGTGTCGTTGCACGGATGAACAAGTGCAGCGTTATTCGGCGCGTCTTTCTGGGCCGCTGTTGGATAGGATAGATTTACAACTCTATGTGGGACGTGTATCTACGAAGCAGTTATTGCAGCAGAGTATTCAGAGTGAGGAAACCAGTGATCGTGTCAAAGAACGTGTGACTGCGGCTCAAGAATGCCAATGGGAGCGTACTCAGAAAATGAATGTGTATTTATCTCCGAAGGAGGTACAAGAAGTGTGTCGCTTAACGCTCGATGATCAAAGTCTTTTAGAAAAAGCGATTGATAGGTTACACTTGAGCGTACGCTCCGTTCACCGTGTACTTAAAGTGGCCAGAACCATCGCTGATTTAGATGCTAAGGAATACATTGAGACACACCATTTAAGCGAGGCATTAAGCTATCGTTTAGATGACATGTTTAAGGGATAGGCATGCCTCATTACAAATTATCGTTATTTATTTTTCGTCGTGATCTTCGTTTGCAGGATAATACGGCTTTGATCGAAGCATTGAAACACTCTGAAAAAGTAGTGCCTTGCTTTATTTTTGATTATCAGCAGATGCAAAAAAACGAGTATTTCAGCGAAAAAGCTTTTTATTTTATGTTACAAAGTTTACAAGATTTATACGAGGAGCTGTCCAGTCAAGAAGCTAAATTGTACATTTTTAAGGGTGATCCGGCGAATATTGTGAAGCAATTAATTCGTACTTATAAAATTGATGCCGTGTATGTCAATCGAGATTATACGCCTTACAGTGTTAAGCGAGATCGTGTCATTCAGCAAACAGTCGAAAATTTAGGAAAAGAATTTCATAGCCTGGGTGATGTGCTGTTGCATGAGCCTGAAGAAATTTACAAAGAAGACGGTAATCCTTATACGACGTACATTCCCTTTATGAAAAAATCGCGTACGCTGGATGTGATAAAGCCACAGTGTAATGTATATTCAAATTATTTTTCAGCTAAGATCGACTTGCCGAGTATTTTTTCTTTAAAGGGTTTTTCTGAGAAATCTAATCGGTCGGCACCGTTGTTGGAAGGTGGCCGTAAATCAGCTGAAAAATTGCTGCAAAAAATAAACTCATCAACCGAAGCGTCGCATTTATCAGCACATCACAAATTCGGAACACTGTCTATTCGTGAGGTATATCATCACATCGTGCGGGAGTTCGGTGTGGATCACGACGTGATTAATGGCTTATATAGGCGTGATTTTTTTACGCATATCGCTTTTCATTTTCCCATTGTGTTTGGGAATTCTTTTCACGAAAAATACAGAGATATTTCATGGAGCAAGAATCAGCGTCATTTTATGTTGTGGTGTGAGGGTAAAACGGGTGTGCCTATCGTCGATGCAGGCATGCGAGAGTTGAATGAAACGGGGTATATGCACCATGATGTGCGTATGGTGGTGGCTTCTTTTTTAATAAAAGATTTGCATATCGATTGGCGGCGTGGCGAAAAATATTTCGCGCAAAAACTAATAGATTACGACCCTGCTGTGAATAACGGTAATTGGCAATGGGTGGCATCGACGGGATGCGATGTGCAGTTGCAGCAAGAGAAATTTGATCCTGAGGCTGTATATATCAAGCAATGGGTGCCTGAGCTTAAGGCCTTAACACCGAAAGAAATTCATAAGTTAGAAAAATACACCCTAGTAAATCATAAGATGGAAGCTGAACGCGCTAAGAAAATGTAGGAGTCACTCGAGTAAGCATCATGAAACAGAGCTCTGTTTTGCTGGGCTTATACAGAAAAC
>CAYGED010000096.1:558-5323 GCA_964348555.1 uncultured Coxiellaceae bacterium | reverse complement strand
GAACAGGAATGTAGTGAACCTGTGTACCAATTTGATCGTCGCGTAATCGATGCATGAGATAAGCACGGTCAAATGACAGCTGATCAAAATCCACCAATACACAATAAATGTGCCAAGCTGGATTTGTGTATTTTGTTTTATTAATCGGTCGAACGATGGGATGCAAAGTCGTCAGCAATTCATCATAAAGCGCGACCAAGGATCGGCGTTTTTCAATAAATTCTGGGAGCTTTTTAAACTGACTGATTCCCAACGCACAATTGATATCACTCGCACGATAATTCAGGCCTATTTGCTCCATTTCATAATACCAAAGATTAAATAACCCTTTTTCACCCTGAGCTCTAGAAGGATAGACAAAAGATTCTATCTCGCGAGTCATTCCATGACTACGAAGTGTTCGCGCCACTGTATACAACTCGTGATTACGCATTGTAATCGCACCACCTTCGCCCATCGCAATTAATTTCACGGGGTGAAACGAAAAAGCCACGGCATCACTATAACGACAATTGCCGATATAAAATTTCTCACCATCGATATATTCTGTACCGATGGCATGACAAGCATCTTCGATAACAAAACAATCGTGTGATTTTGCGATGCCGTAAATTTCTGCAAGATTTTCAGTTTGACCTGCCAAATGAACCGGCACGACAGCTTTAATTCGTTTGTCCCGATGCACATCAAATACTTGTTGAACGTGCTCAGGCGTCATCAATCCATTTTCAGCATCAACATCCGCAAATAAAACTTCAGCCCCACACCAACGCGCGGCATTCGCTGTCGCCAAAAAAGTGATGGAGGGCACAATCACATAATCCCCTTCCGACAAGCCTGCACTCGCCATAGCCAGATGCAGCGCAGCGGTTCCGCTATTGACGCAAACGGCATGTTGCTCACCAACATAATTCGTTATCGTTCGCTCAAAAGCATCAACAACAGGTCCTGTTGTTAGAAAATCACTTTTCAATACCTCAACAACCGCTTCAATATCCTTCTCATCGATAAATTGGCGGCCATAGGGTAAAAATTTTCGTGCCGCTTTTGTGAGACTCATTATTTTTTCCTCACACAGAAACAGATGCAACTTCGCATAATTTTCGTAATTGTTCACAGCTTAAGAAATTGACGTTAGTTCCCGAGTTGTATTCAAATCCCTGTTCAACCGGTCTTCCCGTTTCACTCAGCATGTTTCGAAAATAATCGACTTCATGGGCTAATGTAATTGTTGGTTGGATAACATAATGATCGTCAAATTCCAATGTCAAATGCGAATCATCGGCGGGACACATGGTCTCATGTAATTTTTCGCCCGGACGAATGCCAACAATTTCATGATCCCGATGTAAAGAAAGCGCCTCTGCAAGATCAACCACGCGCATAGACGGTATTTTGGGAACAAATATTTCACCACCCTGCATACGCTGAAAACTTTTCAACACAAAGCAAACCCCTTCTTCCAAGCCAATCCAAAATCGCGTCATTCGTTTATCGGTAATCGGAAGCCGAGTATACCCATTTTGCAATAGTTTTTTAAAATAAGGCACCACTGAACCTCGCGAGCCCGCAACATTACCGTAACGCACAACTGATAGCTTAATTCGATGTTGGCCCATCATATTATTTGCAGCAATAAATAGTTTGTCTGAAGCCAGTTTCGTTGCGCCATACAAATTAATTGGATTAGCTGCTTTATCGGTCGACAAGGCAATTACTTTGTCCACGTTATTATGGACAGCCGCTTTTATAACATTCTCTGCACCATGAATATTCGTTTTAATGCATTCCATGGGATTGTATTCAGCCGCTGGCACCTGTTTTAGTGCTGCCGCATGGATGACGTAATCAACACCGCGCATTGCTTGTTTTAAGCGTTCCAAATCACGAACGTCACCAATAAAATACCGCATACAATCTGCTTTATATTCGTGGCTCATTTCATACTGTTTGAGCTCATCTCGAGAAAAAATAATAAATCGCTTGGGTTTATAATGTTTTAAAATAAACCAAGCAAAACAACGACCGAAAGAGCCTGTCCCTCCCGTCACTAAAATAGTTTTTCCATCAAACATAATACCTCTCTTTAAAGCTTTAAGGTTTATACCCATTTCACTTGAATGAGTATAGTTATTTCAAATGTTTCTGTATTCATCGAGCCGTAAACGTTTAGTCGATTTCTTCCTGTATTACTTGCGGTTTTTTGTTGCCTTTTCTTCATTCTACGTCATCCTCGTGCGAGGCTGTCTGAGTAAATCGAAAAAAATACTGAATTTTCACAGCCGAGTCACGGGGATCCAAATTTTCGTACTTGGGGAAAATTGATTGACTCACCGAGTTTGCTGGGCTTCGTGGCTCAGCCCAGCCTACTTGCTTTAAAGCATATACCTCAACTAACGAACCCAATGCTGATACCACGCCTGAAACATCAATACAGGCCAAATTGAATATCGAAAATTTCGCCGTCCTTCACAATGTGCTTTCCATCTCGACTGAATTAAATCAACGTTTAAAATTCCATGCGCATCCAAGCTCTTTTGACTCAACAAATCATCTGCCCATGAACGCAGTGGTCCTCGCAACCAAAGATCGATTGGTATTCCAAACCCCATTTTCGGTCGCCGGATCAGGTCGGCAGGAAGATAACGATTTAATATCTGTCTCAACGCCCACTTCCCAACATGTCCGCGAGCTTTCATTGACAGTGGCATACGCCAAGCCAATTCCACCACACGATGATCCAACAACGGCACCCTCGCCTCCAATCCCACCGACATGCTTGCACGATCCACTTTTGTTAAAATGTCATCCGGTAAATATGAATTCATGTCCACGTACTGCATTTTTTCAATTAAAGAATAATGCGGCGGCAATTCACTCCAATGATAGGTTTCTGAGCCATTAGCAACAAGTCTCATAGGATCCGGCCACATACTCATCATGGGTTGATAAAAAGAATGTGGCTCTGATCTTAGCATCGTCGCCAATTTGTCTATTTTTTCAGTGATATTACTGGGTCGAAATCGAGTAGGAATCATTTTAATCACCTGACTCCATTGCGTTGACGGAACCAAATTAATGCCCTTGGCTATTGCTCTACGCATCGTAATCGGCAGCCATCCCAATCGTTTCCAGAAAGTATTCGAGGCTAAATATCGAGTATATCCTGCAAATAATTCGTCACCACCATCTCCCGATAAACTGACGGTCACGTATTCTCTTGCTAGCTTTGAAACTAAATAAGTTGGAATTTGTGACGAATCTGCGAAAGGTTCATCATACCATTCTGCCAAGCTTGGAATAACATCAATCGCATCTTGCGGACAAACATAAAGCTCGTGGTGCTCCGTTTTTAAATATTCTGCTACTCTTTTAGCTTGGGGCGCTTCATTATATTGCGACTCAGAAAATCCTATCGTAAAAGTTTTCACCGGCCGCTGACTTTGTGATTGCATCAGCGCAATCACGATGGAACTATCCACTCCTCCCGAAAGAAACGCCCCCAATGGCACATCAGAAATCATGCGACATTTAACGGCGTCTTGCAGCAAACCATCCAGTTCAAGCAAAAAATCATCTTCATTTCTTTTCTCAGCCTCTGATCTTTCCGAGACAATGTTATACAAACTCCAATAACGAACATCTTTCACTTGAAGTTTTTCATCAATAATGGCTATACAACCTGGTTGCAATTTATAAATGTTTTTGTAAATAGACTGCGGTGAAGGAATATAGGAATATCGAAAATACGACACCAATGCATCTCGATCAATTTCCGGCCTCCATTGCGGATGTGGAAAAAAACTTTTTAATTCAGAGCCAAAAAACAAGATATTTTTCTGAAAACCGAAATACATCGGCTTTATGCCCACTCGATCGCGAACTAAATACAGTTTCTTTTCATGTCTGCTCCAAAATGCAAAGGCAAACATACCAATAAACTGCGACACAGCTGCTTCAACGCCCCAATGCTCGCAAGCTTCTAAAACCACTTCGGTATCCGATAAACCTCGAAATTTAATTCCCAACGCACTCAGTTTTTTTCGGATGGCATTCGCGTTGTACACTTCTCCGTTATAAGCAATAACGCTACGTCCAGACATGGATAACATCGGCTGATGTCCTGCGGCGCTTAAATCAATAATCGACAACCGTTGAAGACCTAAGACAAGACCGGTTTGTGCATCACACCACACACCACTCGAATCAGGCCCACGGTGACGCAAGCGCAAAGCCATGGCGGTTCCAATACGCATGGCTTCTTCTTTTGAGAATGTGTCTTTAAAATCCCAAAAACCCGTTACACCGCACATAAATCGGTTTCACCCACATCATTGTAAAATTGCTGATAGTGCTCAACGCAACGCTTTAAACTAAAAAGTGCTTCCACCCGATTTTTTCCTGCTGTTCCCATCGAATACAATAAGGCAGGATCACTCACCAATCGTTGAATGGCTTGTGACAAAGCCATTGGATTTTTGGGTGGGACAATAAGACCGGTTTCACCATTCACCACCGCTTCCGCATTTCCACCCACATCCGTTACGATCATCGGCAACCCTGCCGCCATGCTTTCAAGGATGGCGTTTGAAAAACCTTCTTCATGAGAAATCAATAAACCAATATCAGCCGCAGAAAGTAATCGAGGGACATCTCGCCGTAATCCGAGCCAATGCACATTGAACTCGATCCCCTGTTTTTTCACTAATTCACGTAAATTCGACAAAATACCACTGTCTTCACCAACACAAAGAAGCCGCCACCC
>CAYGED010000096.1:0-548 GCA_964348555.1 uncultured Coxiellaceae bacterium | reverse complement strand
TTCAAGAAAATAATATAGAAGTTGTCCAGCAGTTTCTTTTTTAATTAACCCCAGCGCGTGAATTAAATCGGCATGGCCTTTATAAGGCATCAAATTAGCCACTAAAATTAACACCAGTGATTCGGGCGGAATACCATACTCCTCACGCAACAGAGCACGCTGATCTGTTTTTTCATAAATGGCCGTATCGATCCCATTGTAAATAAGCTTAACTTTATTTGGTGACACAGCTTCTTCATTAATCAGCTGGTCAACAACACGTTGGCTATTCCCTAATATATAGGTCACTTTTTTATGATACTTAAGTTCAATCTCTTTCATAAAGGGTCTTTTTTTCTGATAAAAATTCATGGACCGACGACTCATTATCGTCGGCGCATTCAAAAATGCTAGCAAAGCCGCCGTCATTCCCATTAAATAAGCTTCCGGAAGAAAAAAATGGGTGATTGACCGGCGATCCCTCAGAAAATCCACCCAGAAACGAGCCACGTTTGCCAATATCCGAATACAACCTGAAATAAACTTTGGAAAAAAAGGAAGTCGTAACC
>CAYGED010000095.1:0-5372 GCA_964348555.1 uncultured Coxiellaceae bacterium | reverse complement strand
CGAGGCTAGCATAACGCCCACCTGCGCACACCGTTCCCTGTGCCCCCAAGGCATTCGTCACCCATTCAAAAACGGTTTCCCCATAGTAATCAAGCCCGCGAACGAGGTTAGGGTTAATCACGTAAGGTAAGCGAGCCTCATCTAACAATGCTTGCAGGCGACTCCATCGGGATTGTGAGGCTTCATCGAGAAAATCAAGCATCTTTGGTGCTTCTGCAATCACGCGTTGCGTCTCTGGGCTTTTACTGTCCAAAATCCGCAGCGGGTTGGTGGATAAGCGGCGCTGACTGTCCGGGTCCAAGTCCTTAACACGCGGTTTTAAAAAGGCAAGCAAGGCCTCACGATAACGTGCACGGGCTTCTCGAGTGCCCAAAGAGTTAAGCTGGAGCTCAATGTGTTGACTCAAGCCCAATTCTCGCCATAAACGGGTGCCCATAAAAATAATCTCGGCGTCAATCTCAGGGCCAGCCATGCCATAGGCTTCCACGCCAAGCTGATAAAATTGACGGTAGCGACCTTTTTGTGGTCGCTCATGCCGAAACATCGGACCGAGATACCACAAGCGCTGAGTTTGCTTATACAACAAGCGATGTTCGATGCACGCTCGCACGCAACCGGCCGTCCCCTCTGGGCGCAAGGTGAGGCTATCACCATTTCGATCCACAAAGGTATACATTTCTTTTTCGACGATATCGGTGTCTTCACCTATCGTGCGTTTAAATAAGGCGGTATCTTCAACAATCGGAAGGCGTATTTCCTGATAGCCATATTGTTTGACGACTCGTCGGCAGGCATTTTCAATCAAATACCAATAGGGGATTTCTTCCGGCAGAATGTCATTCATTCCCCGAATTGCTTGAATCAATGGAGACAGGCTCTGAGTCATCAACGACGAGAACCCTTCACGACCGCTGTTGTTGGAGATGACACGTTCGTGTCGGCCGTTGCGGGTGGCGCAGCCGGCATTTTATTGACGGAAGCTTCAATCGGAACTTCTTCTCTTGGCTGCATGACCACTTGTGTGGCCTCTGCATGCTTTTTCTGCCCCTGCCACCAAACGCCCACCAGCACCACTAGTAAGATAAGGGCGACGGCAGTCACCCAACGAATAAAATTACGATTCAGGCGAGTTGATCGTGAAATGACAACAACACCTTGGTGTCTGACAGGACGCTCTTGCAATGATTTCGCGCGAGTAAATTCTTCATCCATCGCCAGCGTTTCAAAGGCCGCGATCACATCATCCGGTAAAACTCCTACCAATTTTGCATAAGCGCGTAAATAGCCACGCGCATAAATCAATGCAGGCGCTTTTGCATAATTATCATTCTCAATATCTTTAATCCACTGAACACTCAGTCGCAATTGCTTCGCCACATCAGCCTGACTGAGTTTTCTATCACGACGAGCGTCTAGCAAAATAGCACCCGGCGTTTTTGTGTGGATTGCAATGGGTTCTTCTTCATTCTCACGAGCAATAATATCTTCCGACATAAGAAAAATTCCTGTTTCAATTTTCACTGAGGACTCATCGCATTATACCTATTTCACTTGAAAATGCGAACATTCGCATCTTCAAGGGAGAGCGATATATCCTAGTGGCTATTGAAATTTCTACAGTGAAGTGACCTGCGGCACCAATCGGCCGGTTTTTAACCATCTTGCGTGACGCCCAGTTCGATCTTCAATTTCTCCCACCAGCTGACCGCAAGCGCCTTCAATGTCCTGACCACGCGTTCGCCGAACACGCGTGTTGAAACCAGCATCGATCAAGCGCGTTTGGAATTGCGCAATCGATTCGTCTGTCGAGCGTCGATAATCCGTGTTTGGAAAAGGATTAAATGGAATTAAATTAATCTTACATTGTGTCCCTCTTAGCAAAGCAAGCAATTCGTTGGCATGCGCTAAAGTATCATTAATCCCATCCAACATGACGTATTCAAAAGTCACGCTTCGTTTTCCATTGATAGGAAAATAACCACGACAGCACGCTATCAATTCTTTTAAAGGGTATTTTTTATTAAGCGGAACGAGCACATCACGCAACGCATCATTCGGCGCATGCAAAGAAACCGCCAGCGCAGCTTCACTCTCTTGCTGCAATTTTTTCATGGCAGGGATTAAACCCGCTGTGCTCAAGGTCACGCGGTACTTCGATAAATGATACCCGTAATCACTCATCATTAATTCCATGGCCGGAATTACCGCATCGTAATTCAAGAGCGGCTCACCCATCCCCATCATCACCACATTCGTGATAAACGGCGCTTGTTTAATTTGACGAGCAGCGAACCAAACTTGTCCGATAATTTCGGACAAGGAAAGATTGCGACTAAAACCTTCTTTACCCGTGGAGCAGAAACTGCAATTCAACGCACAACCCACTTGCGAAGAAACACACAAAGTAGCGCGCGAACGATCGGGAATAAATACCGTTTCAATTTTATTGCCATCGTGTAAGGTGAGCAACCATTTGCGCGTACCATCGACGGCGGTACGTTCCAAAGCCATCGTCGGTAATTTCACTTCGGCTTGGTCGGCGAGCGCGCTGCGCAATGCTTTGCTTAAATTCGTCATGGCCTGAAAATCCGTTACGCCGCGCTGATGTATCCATTGCAACAATTGCAACGCGCGATAACGCGGCTCTCCTAAACGCTCAACAAAATCGTGAAGCGCCGAGATGCTTAAATCAAGCAAGTTAGTTTTTTCTTGAGACAAGTTAGGCGATCTCATTCAGTTTAAAGAAAAGGGCCACCTCGTCTTTTGCCGTCTGCACGCTATCCGAACCATGCACCACGTTGGCATCGATCGAGTCCGCAAAATCAGCACGAATGGTACCCGGTGCGGCTTCTTTGGGATTGGTGGCACCCATCAAGTCACGATTTTTCATCACGGCATTTTCACCGGAGAGCACCTGCACCATCACAGGCCCCGAAATCATGAAGGACACCAAATCCTTGAAAAACGGCCGCTCTTTATGGACAGCATAAAATACCTCCGCTTGGGCTTTCGACAAACGCATCATCCGAGCAGCAACGATTTTCAAGCCGGCCTTTTCAAAACGTCTGTAAATTTCACCGATAATATTCTTTGCAACTCCATCAGGCTTGATGATGGATAGCGTCTTTTCAATCGCCATAGGCACCTCGTTAATCAATGACGATGGCCGCGCCATGGTCTCTAATACAGGAGTTTCGCACTTTGTGCAAAACGCTTTGCTCGTGACACTCGTGTCATAAAACCGGTCATTATAGGCTGTTCTGGCTAAAATTCAAACCCTCCCTGATCTCGCTCGTGAAGCATCAGTACTGGGATTTTCTTAAGAAATAGCCTAGTGAATTCGTTGGGATTCGCGAGCTCCACTCAACCTACCTCTCCATGGCAAAGAGCACTAACCTGCATGGATTCAAAAAAGCGGAAATTATCGGGTGGACGAGTTACAATACAAAAGGTAAGGAAACACAGGGATTATGACCGCTTTTGAAATCATTCCATTTATCATCTTCATCGTCGTGATTGGAACCGCGATTGCGGAACGCATCAATGTCCCCTACCCGCTGATCCTCGTGATTGCAGGCCTACTCGTTGGCTTTATCCCCGGTCTACCCAACTGGCACCCATCGAGCGAAATCGTCCTCCCGCTCTTTTTACCGCCCATACTCTTTGCAGCCGCTCGATTAATTTCCTGGGAAGACATTCGCAACAATAAAAGCGAAATTATCTCGCTGTCATTTCTGTTGGTGATTGCCACAACGGTAGTCATCGGACTGATTATTTGCTGGATTGTTCCTGGAATGTCGATCAGCGCCGCCTTAGTTTTTGGGGCGATCATTTCACCCACCGATTCGATTGCCGCCACCTCCATCTTGCACCGAATGAAAGCTGAGCGTCACATCATTCGAAGCCTAGAAGTGGAAAGCCTCTTCAATGACGCTATCGGCATCGTGCTTTATAACATGGCCGTTGTGTCGGTTTTGTGGGGCACCATTAACCCGAGCAACATCACGAGCCATGTTCTCATCGTCGGCATCGGTGGGATCGCCGTCGGACTGATGTTTTCCTATTTCACTAGCTTAATCGTCAAAGAGTTTTTAACGGACTCCGAAAATGAACTGCCCATCATCATGAGTTTGATTCTGGCTTATATCGCTTATCTCTTCGCCGATCGGATTGGCGTATCCGGTGTGCTCGCCGTCGTCGCCGCAGGTTTATTTCACAAACGAACCGAGCGCGAAATCAAAGCTCGAACGCGATTATCTGAAAAATCCGTTTGGGACACGCTCATTTTCTTTTTAAACGGTTTGATTTTTATCGTCATTGGGATGCAATTTCCCACTTATTTATCGAAGGTGAGCTATCTGCCCGTCAATCAGCTAATTTTATTTTCCATCACCAGCATCGTTGCCATGGTGCTCTTGCGTTTTTTGTGGGTTGCCGCCACCGCCGCCATCGCTACTCAAGCAGCTCGCCTTCGAAAAAAAAATGGGGCGCAGTACACGTTTTCATGGCGCGAGGTGTTAATCTCATCCTGGTCTGGTATGCGCGGACTGGTTTCCCTAGCACTTGCCGTTGCACTACCGCTCTCATTGTCAGATACCGGCTTATTTCCCTTTCGCGATTTAATCGTGTTCCTAACGATTATTGTGATTTTATTTACTCTGCTCGTTCAGGGGTTAACTCTACCTTTCTTAATCAAGTTGTTGAAAGTTGAAAAAAGTGATGTCCCCATGCTGAAAGAAGCAGCAATCATTTATAAAAAGCTAACGAAACAAGCCATCGAATACATTGACCAGCTTGAAATGGATCCACATATCTGCGGGACCGCCGCCAAAAAACTCGTGTCAAATTATTATGCCAATCGATTAATGCAATTCAAAGTCAGTTTTGAAACCGAATGTGAATCGCATGAAGTGGGTAAGGAAGCAGAAAATTTACTCGCTCAAGTTCTGGAATACGAACGTCAAGTGCTCCACAAACTACGCCACGAAGAAAAAATTTCTGAAGAGGTTTATATTCGCATTCTTTCCAAGATTGACCGAGACGAAGTGGGCTTTGCTTCTTATAAATAACTGATGTGCTTCCTCGCTATTCCAAGGGCAACAAAAAGGGGGCTTTAAAGCCCCCTGTTCGTCTAACCCATTCGATTAGAATTTGTAGGTAAGACCTAATGCTACGGTGTTGAGGTTGGGCAAGTAATTTGCTTCCCTAACACTGCCTTTACCAAATACACGTTGGTAAGAAACGTCTACCGCAACGTTGTTGGTAATGTTGTAGCCAAGACCAGCACCCGCTACTGGACGGATGTAACCTTTGGTTTCCGAACCCGTGGTTGCCAACGTAACTGGCGTACCACCTGGGTTGCTGATTTGGAA
>CAYGED010000094.1:582-5428 GCA_964348555.1 uncultured Coxiellaceae bacterium | reverse complement strand
GATGATACCTCCTCTTTCTTCTCTGTGTTTATCTTTAAAATTTTCGATAGTAAGGCTCGGGTTGAACCATCGGCTGATTGAAGTACTTCATTTTGATGCAAACTCATTAATATTTCATTCGCACATTTTTTCCCACGCTCAACACCCCATTGATCAAAAGCGTTGACATTCCAAATAACACTTTGGGTATATACTTTGTGCTCGTGCAAAGCCAACAGCGCACCCAGTTGATAAGGAGCTAAAGACTCAAACAAAATAACGTTACTCGGATTATTTCCGTGAATGATTTTGTGCGGTGAGAGCACTTCAACATTGCTTTGAACCATTCTCGCCTCTTTTAAATCCTGAATAATTTGATTTTTATCGTACCCTAAAAGCAAGGTTTCACTTTGAGCCAAACAGTTAGCAATCATCGGTAACTGAGCGCAGCCGCCAATTTGATCCTTCAACGGCAAAATAAAATCAATGGGCACCAGTGGCGTTCCTTGCAAAAACAGTTGATGGAAACTGTGTTGACTGTCCGTACCAATACCACCCCAAATAATGGCACCCGTTGGATAATTAACCGGCGAGCCATCCGTTCGAACACTTTTTCCAAGGCTTTCCATATACAGTTGCATTAAATATTCAGGAAGATAAAGCAACCGACGTGTATACGGAATAATAGCTTGTGTTTGTGCTTTGAAAAAATTGATGTACCAAATCGATAGCAACGCCAAAATAACCGGCATGTTAGCATGCAAATCCGCATTCTTAAAATGTTGATCCATCACGCTAGCACCCGTAAGAAACTCATTGAATCGATCGAACCCAATGGCAATCATCAATGACAAACCAACCGCTGACCAAATCGAGTAACGCCCACCAATCCAAGACCACATGGGGAAAATATTTTCTTCTGGAATGCCAAACGCTCTTGCCGCATCAATTCCTTGGGTCACCGCTACAAATTGATTTTGAATGGCAGGATGGTTGCCGGAATTGACTGCCATCCATTCCTTCACTCGCCTGGCATTATCCATCGTTTCTTTGGTGGTAAATGACTTAGAAGTAATGATAAAAAGTGTCGTTTCAGGGTCAATCTTTTCTAAAACCTCCTGGTAATCTATTTCGTCCTGGTTTGAAATAAAATGAAATGACAACGCAGCATGAGAAAACGGCTTTAACGCGTGAAACGTCATCATTGGACCTAGGTGCGACCCTCCCACACCCACATTGACAATATGTCGAATGGGTTTCTGTGTAAAACCAACAATATTGTTTGAACGCACACGGTCTGAAAATAATCGCATGCGATCCAAAAGAGATCGAACATCAGAGCAAACATCTTGATCATCTATTAAAATTGCTTTGTCTTCTCGTGAACGAAGCAATGTATGCAACGATGCATTTTTCTCTGAATAATTTACCTGAGCACCATTAAAAAGCGCATCGATTTTTTCTCTCAGTTGACACGCTTCAGCCAGCTTTACCAACAACGCAATGGTCTCATCGATCACTTGATTTTTTGAATAATCAAGATACAAACCAGCTGCTTCTATATTAAATTCCATCCCACGAGTAGGATTGCTTTGAAAAAGCTGGCGCATAGTACCGTTGGACATGATCTCAAAATGCGATTGCAAGGATTTCCATTGCGGTAAATGTATAACGGTTTTCTTTATCATTTTTGCTCTGATTCTACATCGTTACTTTGCCGCCATTCGCAACGCACCATCCAGCCGAATGACACTGCCATTTAAATAAATATTACGAACAATTTGCTCGACAATTTGTGCGTATTCTTTTGATTGCCCTAACCGACGCGGAAATGGAACCGACGCTGACAAACTGTCTTGCACCTCTTGTGGAAGTCCTGACATCATCGGTGTGTTCATAATTCCCGGGGCAATGGTCATCACCCGAATGCCGAGTTTTGCAAACTCTCGTGCAGCGGGTAACGTTAACGACAACACACCTCCTTTAGAAGCACCATAAGCGGCTTGGCCAATTTGTCCTTCATACGCCGCAACCGAAGCGGTATTAATAATCACCCCTCGTTCACCATCATCGTTAATGGCCGATTGTTTTGACATTTGTTCAGCACATAAACGAAGGGTATTAAAAGTACCGATTAAATTGACTTCCACCACTTGGCGAAATTGATCCAACGGCATCGCACCATCATGACCCACAATACGCGCTGCCGGAGCAATACCCGCGCAATTGACATTGATCGTAATCTTTTTATATTGCTTAATCACTTGGCTAATCGCCGCTTCAACACTGTTAGCGTCGCGCACATCACAGGCAACAGCCATCCCACCAACTTCTTTCGCCACCATTTCTGCCTGGCCCAGATGCTGATCCAGCAACGCAATTTTTGCGCCTAATCGATTTAAATGCCGAGCCGTTTCCGCACCCAAACCAGAACCGCCGCCTGAAATGACAACCACTTGATCTTTTATTTCCATAACGACACCTCACCACAACCGATTTCCCTATCACAATAATTCACAACACCTCCTGAACCTCTGCAAATTTGGCCACTCTCCCTATGGAAAAATACTCCAACCCCATTTCCTGCATTAGCCTAGGATCAAACATATTTCGCCCATCAAAAATAACCGGATTAGCAAGCTTTTTTCGAACGATGGAAAGATCAAATTCTCCAAACACTTTCCATTCCGTGACAATAACCAATGCATCCGCATTTTCTAATACGGTCTCTGCACTAAACCCCAAACGCAAATAATCCAAGTCACCATAGATATTTCGGATATTGTCCATGGCCAATGGATCATAAGCTTGCACACACGCACCTGCTTGCTCCAGCAGTTCCAACAATATTCGACTGGGCGCTGCTCGAACATCGTCGGTGTTTGGCTTAAAGGCAAGTCCCCACAGCGCAATGACTTTACCTTTCAAATCATCATTAAAATAGTCTTTCAATTTTTCAAATAGCCATTTTTTTTGTATTTCGTTAACCGATAACACAGCTCGAGCAATAAAACCTGGCAACCGTTGGCTTTCCATTTGATTCACCAGCGCGTCCATGTCCTTTGGGAAGCAAGAACCACCAAAACCACAGCCCGGATTAATAAATTCAGATCCAATTCGAGGGTCTAAGCCAAGTGCTTTTTTGACGTTTTCGATATCCGCACCTAACGCTTCGGAAAGTTGGCTCATTTCATTCATAAAACTAATTTTCGTCGCTAAAAATGCATTCGCTGCGTATTTCGTTAATTCCGCCGATCGCTCATCCATCACCAAGAACGGCACATTTTTTTCAATAAAATAGGCATAAAGTTCTCGCATCACATCCGCGGCACGGGGTGAAGTCGTTCCCACCACAATTCGATTGGGTTGCATAAAATCAACAATGGCCGTTCCTTCTTTTAAAAATTCATGATTGGAAACCACGTCGTACTCAATATCACACTGACGTTCCACCAATACCGTTGCCATTAATTGTTTAATATGATCGACAGTACCCGTTGGTACAGTTGATTTCACCGCAATAACCGAATACGTGGACAGGTGAGCGGCCAGTGTTTTTACGACCTGATCAACCGCACGCAAATCAACTGAGCCATCTTCATTCGACGGTGTGCCCACCGTAATCATCTGCACGAGACCAAAAGACGCCGCTTCCTTGCTATCCGTTGAAAACTCGATGCGGCTTGCGAATAGATTTTCGTGCAATAAATTGTCTAAATTTTGCTCGCAGATGGGCAGCTTGCCCTGTTTTAGAAAAGCAATTTTTTGCGTGTCTACATCGCAACAAAGAACGCGATGGCCGAGCTCAGCCAAACCGAGCGCACTGACTAAACCAACGTATCCTGCGCCATAAACCGTGATATTCATTTCAATAGGGATCCTTCTAAATAACCCTAGTGCACCAACGCCCAACATACGCTACAATTTGGCAACATGAAAGAGGCCAATAAAAGGAAAATTGCCGTCATTGGACTGGGCTATGTCGGCTTACCCGTCGCCGTGGCATTTGATCGGCACGCACCAGTGATTGCCTACGATAAAAACCCAAAGCGTATCGCAGAATTAAAACGTTTTCACGATGCGTCTGGTGAAGTGGACGCTAATACGCTGCAAAAAAGCCAATTAAAATTCACGGATAATCCGAACGATCTCGCTTCCGCTGATTTTTATATCGTCGCCGTTCCAACACCCATTAACCGCTCTAAACATCCTGACTTGAGTTTATTGTTACTGGCTTCACACACCATCGGTCAAGTACTCAAGCGCGGCGATATCGTTGTTTACGAGTCAACGGTTTACCCCGGTGCGACAGAAGACGATTGTGTCCCCGTGTTAGAAGCTGCTTCTGGCTTAAAATTGGGTGTCGATTTTACCGTCGGTTATTCGCCTGAACGAATTAACCCGGGCGACAAAGAGCATCGACTTGAAACGATCACCAAAGTGGTTTCGGGTTCTGATGCTCAAACACTCGATATCGTTGCGGATGTTTATAGCCGCGTTGTCACAGCGGGTGTTTATCGTGCACCGAACATACGCACTGCCGAGGCGGCAAAAGTAATCGAAAATACTCAGCGCGACTTGAATATCGCGTTGATGAATGAACTCTCAATCATTTTTGATCGGATGAACATTGATACTCAAGAGGTCTTAGCCGCCGCCAGCACCAAGTGGAATTTTCTTCCCTTCAAGCCAGGCCTCGTCGGCGGACATTGCATCGGTGTTGACCCTTACTATTTAACTTACCAGGCCCAACGCTATGGTTATCAACCCGAAGTCATTCTTGCTGGTCGTCGAATCAACGATCATGTCGGAAAGCACATCGCCGAGCAAACGATTAAACAAATGATCCACGCGGGCTACACGATTA
>CAYGED010000094.1:0-572 GCA_964348555.1 uncultured Coxiellaceae bacterium | reverse complement strand
GATTAAAGGCGCTAAAGTTGGCGTCATGGGCATCACTTTCAAAGAGAATTGCCCCGACATTCGTAACTCAAAAGTCATCGACATCATCCAGGAATTAAATGATTATGGCGTTACTTCGCTGGTTCATGATCCCATCGCAGACCCCGCTGCTGCCAAAGAAATTTATAATATCCAGTTGAAACCCTGGGAAGCAATAAACGATCTCGATGCCTTTATTTTAGCGGTAGCCCATGATCAATTTCGACAATACTCCATTCAAGAATATCATGCAAAATTACGACACCAATCCGTCATCATCGATATCAAAGCCATGTTAAATGCCGAGGAATGCAAAAAAAAAGGCATTAAGCTCTGGAGATTGTAATGAAAACATTGATCACGGGCTCCGCGGGGTTCATCGGATTTCACCTCAGCAAACGACTGCTTGAACGGGGTGACGAAATTGTCGGACTCGATTGCCTTAGCAATTACTACGACGTCACGCTAAAAAATGCAAGACTCGCAGAATTAAACAAATACGACCGTTTTAGCTTCGTAAAATACGACCTCGCGAATCGCCAACAAATAGCTGC
>CAYGED010000093.1:0-5437 GCA_964348555.1 uncultured Coxiellaceae bacterium | reverse complement strand
CAGATTCTCTCTCCATCATTGTCCCTTGACAATAGCCGATATCATAATCATTTGTTGAATTGACGCAGTTGTAATAGAAATAGCGTGTTGTAATGATTGGGGAAGGAGCCAAATTACCTGAAGATAGGGTATTTTTATGAACAACCGCAAAGGATGTCGATAAAAAAATTACTAGGGTGGTAGTTATTAGTAATATAAATATTGTTTTCATAGCGGTCTCTCGTTTTTGAAGAATTAAATTCCATCCAGCAGAGTAGCTATAAGCGCCGGCGCCGGTAGCTGCTTCTGCAATTTTTTGGGCAACTGATTAAAAAGTTTATATTCAGCGACACCAATGGGTTTAGCAGTATCATGCAACGTATATTCAACTATGGTTTTATTTTTGCTTTTGCACAGAATAATGCCGATTGAAAAATTTTCATCTTTTAGCTTTACATGTTCATCAAGTGCGCGTAGATAAAATTGCATTTTGCCAACGTATTCGGGTTTGAATTCGCCTACTTTTAACTCAATGGCAACCAAACATTTCATATAGCGATGGTAGAGCAGAAGGTCGATAAAAAATTCACACCCATCAATTTCTAAACGATACTGACTGCCAACAAAAGTAAACATACCGCCCATCTCAGCCAAAAAGTGCTCGATTTTGCTTAGTAATCCTTGTTCAAGCTCATGCTCGCTATGCTCCTCAGCTAATTCTAAAAATCCAAAGATATATTCATCTTTCACTGCTAATTTGGCTTGGTCACGTATCTTATCTGGTAACGTTTTATCAAAATTGGTCTGATTAAGCAGGGTTTTTTCATAAGTTTGATTTTCAATATGGTGAATCAATACATTCTTACTCCAGCCGTATTTATGAGACATGCGAATGTAAAACTCTCGCTGTAGGCCATCCTTGCACTTTCCCATAATGACCAAGTTATGACTCCAGCTAATTTGTGCAACCAGTGGTTGCAGTTTTTGATTCTGGTAGTATTCCAGGTAGAAATTTCGCATGTACCAGATATTTCTGGAGGAAAAGCCAGCCATACCAGGAAAGGCTAAACGCAAATCGTTGGCTAATTGCTCTACGATAGACTTGCCCCAACCTTCAGCTTTTTGGCGTTCGGCGATCGCTTTTCCGATATCCCAATAGAGGGCTATCAATTTTTTGTTGACTGCTTTCAGTGCCTCATATTGAGCACTGGTAATGCGAGCTTTGATAGTTCCAAGAAGGTCTTTATAGCTCGTCTTTTTAATGCATGTGTTCATAGTAATCCTATCGTTAGTTACCAGCGAGGCATTCATGTGTCAGGACAATGTTATTAACTAATGTGGTTAGCATAACTTTTGTTAGCGCTTAAGCAAACCCGTGAGATAGCCCAAAAAGATTTTACCCACTTATTAGGGAAAAGTTAGGGAAATTTAAAAACCACCGCGACAAAGAAACGTAACAACTTGATTATAATGGCGCTCCCTACGGGATTCGAACCCGTGTTTACGCCGTGAGAGGGCGGTGTCCTAGGCCACTAGACGAAGGGAGCGAAGCTGTCTAGAATGAACCGCTTATTATAGGAGCTCTTTCAAAGAGTGCAATCCATGTTCAGGACAGGGCGTGTCCCTGAACGGGGTACTAGGGCCTTGGATGTTTAAACGTTTTTTTAAAAAAGGCCGAGCGGGTCGAAAAGAACAACCTCGTGTCATCAAGCAGCAATCGCATGCTGTTTCGCGCAACGATATTAGTGAAAATGCACTTAAGGTGCTGTATCGGCTGAACGAAGCGGGCTTTGAGGCGTATCTCGTTGGTGGTGGTGTTCGCGATATGTTGCTCCATTCGAAGCCCAAGGATTTTGACGTGGCCACCAATGCACGCCCGCAAGAAATTCGTCAGCTATTTCGTAATTCTCGGCTGATTGGTAAACGATTTCGGCTTGTCCATGTTTTTTTTCCAAATGAAGTGATCGAAGTGTCGACCTTTCGAGCGAACGCGGAAGAAATGCACCGCAATCGTGAATTGACTGAAACCAAGGGGCAGCATCCCGGCATGCTATTGGAAGACAATACTTACGGAACGATTGAAGAAGATGCGTGGCGTCGTGATTTTACGGTGAATGCCCTTTATTACAATATAAAAGATTTAAGTGTGGTGGATTTTATGGGTGGCATAGCCGATTTGCAAAAACGCTTGATTCGAATGATTGGAGATCCCGTGCAACGGTATCATGAAGATCCTATTCGCTTATTGAGAGCGATACGCTTATCGGCCAAGCTCGGATTTAAAATCGAACCAAAAACGCGAGACCCCTTGACACAATTGCACGGTTTATTGCGTCATGTCCCGAGTTCACGTTTGTTTTACGAAATAACAAAATTATTTTTCGAAGGACATGCGTACGTGGGTTATCAGCAAATGATGAAAATGGGATACATGAAAGTCTTATTTCCCGAAACGGTGCGCGCAGCAACGAGTTCTGAAGAATCAAACTATTTACGGTTAATCGAACTTGCTCTGCAGGCAACGGATAAACGTTATCACCAAGGTCAAACATTAAATCCCGGTTTTTTATTTGGTGTGTTTTTATGGCCGGTGGTACAAGATCATTTACAAAGAGCAAGTAAACAACGTGGGCATTTGTTCCAAGCGCTTTATCATGGAATCAGTGTTGCTACTCAATTGCAAGTAAAGGCGCTTCCCATTCCGCGTCGATTAATCGCAATCATGCGATCGATGTGGACATTTCAATATCATTTAGAACGACGTCGTGCTTCGCGTATTCACCATATTTTTCATCAACGTTTTTTTAGAGCAGCCTTTGATTTTTTAAAATTACGTGCTGAATCCGGGGAGCCGTTGATGGAGATTGTCCAGTGGTGGCAAGCGTTTCAAGATGCGTCGAATCAACAACGCGAACGTCTCATCGATGGATTGAAGCAGGAAAAGCGGTGACGCTTGTTTACATTGGCCTAGGATCCAATCTTTCTGAGCCTATAAAACAGGTTCAAAGAGCGCTCCATCATTTATCCCAGCTGCCCAAATCAAATCTGATTGTCGTGTCCTCTTTATATCGAACAAAACCATTGGAGCCAAAAGATCAGCCTGATTTTATCAATGCGGTTTGTGCACTGGAAACGCGGCTTGCCCCATTGGAATTGCTAGGGCGGCTGCAGCAATTAGAAGCCCAGCAAGGTCGAGTTCGCGGGCCAGAGCGCTGGGGGCCGCGCATTATCGATCTCGACATCCTCCTTTATGGTGAAGAAAGCATAAAGGAGCCTGAATTACAGGTGCCTCATCCCAGCCTTCGGGAGCGTAGCTTTGTGATTGTTCCCTTATCGGAGATAGCGCCCGACTTGATTTTACCGACGGGTGAGTCTATGTTGACGTTGAGGAATGTTTGCGAGATAAAAAGTGTAGAGCGTTTAAGGGGGCTTTCATGTCGCGAATAGCCGTTTATCCGGGTACTTTTGATCCTATTACCAATGGTCATGTGGATATTATCAAGCGTGCGTCAACACTTTTTGATAAAGTCGTCGTTGCCGTTGCGCCGACGAGTCGTAAATCTTCCTGTCTTCCGTGGGACGAGCGCTTGCAGCTCGTGACGGAAGTTGTGCGAAAGATGCCTCGGGTGGATGTTTATCCGTTGAAAGGTTTGTTAGTTGATTTCGCTAAAGAACACGGTGCGAGTATTATTTTACGTGGATTGCGTGCGGTTTCTGATTTCGATTACGAATTTCAGTTGGCACACATGAACGCGCATCTTTGTCCGGAGATTGAAACAGTTTTTATTCCTGCCTCCGAGTCTTGCAGTTATATTTCTGGGACTTTGGTCAGGGAAATCGTCGGTCTGGGTGGTGATGTGTTAGCATTTGTACCTGCCATTGTGGCGGAACATTTTCAACGAAAGCGTAAATAACGATGTCTTTAAAGATTACCGAAGCGTGTATCAATTGCGATGTTTGTGAGCCCGAGTGTCCAAATGATGCGATTTATATGGGTGAAACCATCTATGAAATCGATCCGAATCGATGCACAGAGTGTGTTGGGCATTTCGATGAGCCGCAGTGTCGTCAGGTTTGTCCGGTTGATTGTATCCCGGTTGGTCTCGAGGAATCGACAGAGGTTTTGACAAAGCGCTATGAGCAGTTACAAGCAGACAAAAGCTAGGACCTTAACGTTAACTCGACTTCGGTAGTTTCTTTTCTTTGAACTCGACGTGCATACCGGCTTTTCCGGCTTCTGAGTTCCAGGCGCGCGCGTCGTATTTTTTTAAAGATATTTTTCCCTCCGTATTTCGTTTATTTTTTTTTGTCGTGTAATACGTGCCGGTTGGTTTACCTGCTTTGGTTTTTCCGGTGGAAGTGAGCATGATTTTTTCACGAGGACTGACGGCCATGAGTTTAATCCTTATGTGTCGTTATGTCGTTACGCTGGACGTTTTGGTAAACGGTTTCGATGCCCAATTTGTCAATGATGCGCATCCCTTGCGTCGAAACGGTCAGGGTCACGAATCGTTTTTCTGTGGGCAGCCAGAACCGGCGCTTTTTGAGATTAGGTAAAAAGCGGCGTTTCGTCTTATTGTTTGCGTGGGAAATGTTATTTCCCGTTCGAGGGCGCTTTCCAGTCACTTCACAGACTTTAGCCATGGCGCATTTCTCCGAAATTACGATACTAGGGTTCGATTTTATATCAAAAAAGAAGATCAGAAGCAAGCTGGTTAGAGCAGACCCATTTCAGCAAATGAAAAGGGCGCCTCCACGCCGCCTGAGCCAATGATAATATGGTCTAGGAGCTGGATGTCCAAAAGAGTGAGGGATTCTTTGAGGGTTTGCGTGAGTGCTTTGTCGGAGTGGCTGGGTTGATTAATTCCTGAGGGGTGATTGTGGGCGGCGATCACGGCATGGGCATTGTGATAAAGCGCGCGTTTCACGACCTCTCGAGGGTGAACGTAGGCCCTGGAGACGGTGCCATGAAAGAGGATTTCAAACTCGATCAGCTGATGGTGGGTATTGAGAAAGAGGCAAGCGAAGGCCTCGTGATCCAAATGGCGTAGCTTGGCGATGAGGAAACGTTTCACGGTTTCTGAGGAGTTTAGCGTGGTTGAAACTTGTTGCAGGTGTTCTTCAAGGTATCGGCGTTGGAGCTCTAGACTGGCTTGGAGTTGACAAAAGGTCGCCATACCCATGCCATGCAATTGTCGTAATTCGGAATAGGGGGTGGTCAAGAGTTTCGTTAAGCCTTGGGATTGCTTTAACCACTCTTGAGCGAGTGCAACGGCATTGATGCCTTTCCTTCCTTTAGCAATCAGGATGGCCAGCAACTCTGCATTGGAAAGGGCTTTGGCCCCTTTTTGCATTAATTTTTCTCGGGGCCGCTCACTGGAGGGCCATTCTTGAATAGACATGCGTTGAGTATCTGGGATCGAAGAAAAAAAGAGAATACCGGGGGCAGGGTAATGGC
>CAYGED010000092.1:0-5516 GCA_964348555.1 uncultured Coxiellaceae bacterium | reverse complement strand
TCACCGCACGTACAATTTCTAAATCGGCTGTAATTAATTCTTGCATCCTCGCTTCAATCTGCGCTAAATCTTCCGTTGAAAACGTGTGCTCAATGGCAAAATCATAATAAAAACCATCTTCAATTACAGGACCAATGGTAACTTGCGCATCAGGCCATAATTGTTGAACCGCCTGCGCTAATAAATGCGCCGTAGAATGTCGAATAACCTCTAATGCTTCTGGACTTTTGGCAGTAATAATACGTAATGTCGCATCTTGCGTGATTTTAAAGCTCGTATCAACCAATTGGTCACCCACAGAACCTGCCAACGCAGCGCGCGCAAGACCCGCGCCAACGGACTCAGCAACCTCTTTCACGGTGACCGCTTGAGAATAGGTGCGGGTAGAACCATCCGGCAACGTAATAGTAGGCATACGATACTCCATGCACAAAGAACTGGTAGGCACGATTGGGATTGAACCAACGACCCCCACCATGTCAAGGTGGTGCTCTACCACTGAGCTACGTGCCTATTGTGCTACTGGGCCTTCCCTGGCCCTTTTTATTCATTCTTTAACAACACATAGAACCAAAGAGCCGATACATTAGCACCGAGCCCCCCAATCCGCAACCGCAAGCCCAACAACACCGATTGCTAATCACGTTATTAGAGTTATACTGCTTAACCTTATGAAGGACCCAATCTGGCAACCACCCACCACGCGCATGGCTCACAGCCAAATGGCTCAATTCATGAAATTCGTCAATGCCCGCTACCATCAGGAAATTAAAACTTACGCTAAGTTGTACCAATGGTCGATCGATCATCCCTCGAAATTTTGGATTTCCGTTTATGAATTTTGTCACGTCATCGATTCTTTGCCACCAAAATTTGTCATGCAAAAAGATAAGGAGATGCAGCACACGAAGTGGTTTGAGGGTGCGCGATTAAATTTCGCCGAAAATTTGCTTCGCCGCCGCGATCAACACCTGGCGATTATTTTTGCTTCTGAACGCGGTGATTACCGCACGCTAACCTTCACTCAACTCTATTTAGAAGTCGCACGCATCGCGTCTTATTTGCGTAAACTCGGGGTAAAAACTGGCGATCGCGTCGCGGGTTTTATGCCAAACATGCCTGAAACCGTGATTGCGATGTTAGCTACCACTAGCATCGGCGCTGTTTGGTCTTCCTGCTCACCGGATTTTGGCTTAGAAGGCCTCATCGATCGCTTTGGGCAAATCGATCCGGTGATATTGTTTGCTGTAGAGGGACACGCGTACAAAGGAAAAACCCACGACCATTTAGAAAAAATAAAACAATTACAACCGCATTTACCTCACTTGTTACAAACCATCGTCGTTCCCTACATTCGTGAAAATCCCGATATTTCAACGTTAACTAAAGCGAGTTTTTTTAACGATCATCACACTGAAGAAAATGGCAATATTATTTTCGAGCAACTGCCTTTCGATCACCCTGTCTATGTTCTTTATTCCTCGGGCACCACAGGCAAACCTAAGTGCATGGTGCATGGCGCCGGTGGCACACTCATTCAACATTTAAAAGAACTCATCCTACACACTGATCTGCACCCGCAGCATCGAATTTTTTTCTTCACCACTTGCAGTTGGATGATGTGGAATTGGTTAGTCAGCAGTTTAGCAGTTGGTTCTTGCATTGTTTTATTCGACGGCGCTCCGTTTCATCCTACGCCAACAGTCTTATTCGACCTCATTGATAAAGCAGATATCAGCGTTTTCGGCGTGAGTGCAAAATTTTTAGAATCGGCCGCAAAATTAAACCTTGAGCCCAAGAAAACCCATTCACTGAATTTGCTTCGCACCATTTTAACAACCGGCTCACCTTTACTACCCGAAAGTTTCAACTACGTTTACACAAAAATAAAAGACGACATTCAATTGTCGTCCATTTCTGGCGGAAGCGATATCATTTCTTGCTTCGCATTGGGCAACCCACTGCGTCCGGTTTACGTCGGCGAACTCCAATCGATTGGACTCGGCATGAATATTAAAATTTTTAATGATGAGGGTAAGTCGGTCATGGAACAAAAAGGCGAACTGGTTTGTACCGCCCCTTTTCCATCGATGCCCGTTTATTTTTGGGATGATCTCGATGGAAAAAAATATCACCATGCGTATTTCGAAAAGTTTCCCGGCGTGTGGGCCCACGGTGATTACGCTGAAATCACCGCACACGGCGGACTGATCATTTATGGCCGCTCGGACACCACATTAAATCCTGGCGGCGTTCGCATTGGCACCGCGGAAATTTACCAACAGCTCGAGAAAATCCCCGATATTCTCGACTCATTGGTCACGGGCCAATATTGGCAAGACGATGAGCGCATTATTCTTTTCATCGTCTTACACGAAGGCGTGAAGCTGACAGCTAAACTTCGTACGAAAATCAACGACACCATTCGAAAAAATACCTCACCTCGGCATGTCCCAGCAAAAATTATTGCGGTTCCCGACTTACCACGCACAAAAAACGGAAAAATTGTCGAATTAGCCGTGAAGAAAATCATCAACGGCGAATCCGTGAAAAATAAGACTGCCCTCGAAAACCCCGAATCCTTAGATTTTTTTCGACATTTGAACGAACTGAAATAACCTGAAAAAACGTCCTCGTGCGAGGCCGACAAAAAAAGCACGTCATCCCGGCAGGGATTGCCGGGATCTAAACTACAGGGATGGGAATTGATTTTGTATTTTTTGCAAATAAATTTTTCTCTGCTCCGCCAGTTTAGGTCCCCGCGATTCGGCTGTGATAGTTCAGTATTTTCTGCCTATCTGGTTGTCACCTATTTTAGCCCCTCCCTTTGTAAAGGGAGGTTGGGAGGGATTTTTATAAAAGCTATCACATAAAATCCACCTCAATCCCCCTTTTTCAAAGGGGGAAGAGAAGTGGCATGATGTTTCATGCCCCGCATTCTCGACAGTATGTGGCAACCGGATAGGCAGGCAGTATTTTTCTCCATGGAGTCAGACAGCCTCACGCGAGGAAGACGGAGAGGTTGGGTATTCGCGAAGCCTTCACAACTAATTATTTTTATTTTCCCATGTGTGCATTTTCACGGTGTCCATATTTTCCGTTTCATCGCCTAAGCTTTTCAACTGTTGCCGAGCTTGTTTGGCAAACAAACCATTGGGATTATTCGCGAGCTGAACATACCAACGTCGTGCACTCTCAGCATCTTTAAAACCCCCATCCCCTTTTTGCAACGCAATCGCCAAGTTAAATTGAGAGCGCTCATGACCGCCGTCAGCGGCTTTTTGTAAATAACGTAATCCTTGCGCTTGCGCCTCTTGCAACGGCAAGTTGTCCACTTTACCCGACAGCAGTAAACTGCCCACATTCGCGCAGGCACGTACGTGCCCTTGTTTAACGGCTTCATCATAATAGGCATAGGCTTCTGTGTAATCCTTTCTCGCTTCTGCCGCTTTTCCTTGGGCAAATAAAACATCTGACTTCAACGACTCGGCAGAATGAGCCAGCGTTTCCAATTGATCAAACACCGTTTCGCTGCTGGGGCGTTGCCACGGTTCTTGAGCCCAACACTGCTGAATTAAGTCGCGATAAAATTTTGGGACTGCTTGAGAAAGTGCAGGACGTTCATTTTCTTGTAAAGCTTTCATCACCTCCATCGGTTGTTTGCCCTCAAATGGTGTTCGCCGATGAAATAATTCCCACAGAATCATGCCAAAGCTGTAAATATCCGACGCGGGCGTGTAATCGGGGGTAGAACCGAATAACTCGGGTGCCTGATACCCCACATTGCGCGCTGCTTCTGTATTCCCTTTATCAACCCATGTCTCAATACTCGCCGAACCCCATTTCAGCCCAGCTAAACCACTGAGCTTGGCATGCCCTTGCGCGTCGAGCAAAACCTTAGGGCTACTGAGTTGTCGGTGACATCGTTTACGGGCGTGCAAATACACGAGACCGCGAACGATATCCGTGGCTATGCGATGGATGCTGGCCTGTGGTAACGCCGCCTTTCGCACCAAGTCGTGCACACTCCCACCCGAGAGATATTCCATAATAAGTGCTAATCGTTCGCGCTCCAAACACACTCCATAACAAGTGACTATCGACTGATGATGCAGACGAGTCAACACTTGCGCTTCCCGTTGAAAGTGCTTATAGGCAACCTCATCGAACTCACCTTCCAAGCGTTTAATCACCACGGGTTGTGCCAGCCAAGCACCCAGATAAAAACAACTGTGGTCCCCTCGTTTTAATAAGCGATCGATTTGCAGCTCAAAATAGGAAACTTGATAGTCTGAATGGATGAGCGCTTTGCTGGCCTTTTTTTTCACGACCTCCAATTTGATTTCTTCTACTGGTTCAAGGGTCCCTGCTTTTGCTTTCTCGGGAGCGTGTTGCAATTCCTCCATGCGTTGCCGCACCGAACTCAAGCGCGCTTGAATTTCCACTTCACGCTGTTGCACGATTTTGGCGTGCGCTTTCCACTCGGCTTGAAAACGCTCTTCAATTTGATCACGCCGTTCAATTATTCTTTTTAAGTCTTCGCGCGCTAATTCAGCTTGTTTCGCCTCTTCATAAGCGGCCACTTGCACACCCAACTGCAATTGTCCAATGGCTTGGTCTAAATTGCGATTAAGGTGCTTAAATTGTTTTTTATAGTTACCTCCTTGTAGTGCACGCAGCATCCAATTTTTGTTTTGAAACGTTTGAATCAACTCAATGGCGGATCGTAAACACTGCTCCAAACCCGTAATTCCCCTTTGAAAGGACGGGGATTTAGGGCATTCCTCCAATGCGCGCAGCGGTTCTAAAACCGTTTTCACCCGCTCACAAAGGTAAGCGGCTTGTCGTTGATTCGCTTCCGCGGTTTCAACACAGCGATACAACGCGGCACCCAAGGCCATAAGATCACGCACAATCGATAGCATCGGTTCTCCTCAATAGGTTATATTTTTAGGTTATGGTTTGATAGATGGTTTTGACCCCGCATAACGTTGACAATCCCGCTGTTTTTGCTTGACATAATTTTTGAAAATCGGCCCGCACCCGCCAAAGCTCGCCTAGACAGTAGTGCCCCCCAGCCCAGTCGTGCGCGTACCCCCGCGGAGAGGCGAGCCCCCATGACACCAGCCGGTCGTGCCGGACACCACGCATCGCAGCATAATCAAATCCCAACCGAGAAGACGAATCCGAATCCAAGGGATAAAAGAGGACGCCTTTGTCATGACGAAATTCGAGGGATCGCTGCAAGTTTTCTCTTTTTTCTGCAATAGTAGAAATCCCCTGGCAAAAAGCCTGCGCATAACACGCCGGTAAATAGCGCTGAATATAACCCACCACTTTCCGCCACGCCGTCTGATTTTTTCGGCTATACCACTCATCCCCACACGCTACATAATTCTCATCGTATAATTCAACAGCCTTGAGTAACAGCTCTGCGTTAAAATGTTTCCCGGTTTTAATGACGCTCCTCGGTTTTAAATAATCTCGAAATTCCATGAGGGCTTTTTTTGCTTCTT